>NZ_RJNR01000013.1:0-45629 GCF_003942685.1 Streptococcus mitis
TTCGTTTGACTTCTTTGGAAACAGTGGTCGGGTCTTTTAGAATGGATTGTCCGATAGCTTTGAAGGTTTCACCTCGCTCTAAGCCTAATTGGATATCATTACGGTCTGAAAGGGTAAGGTGTTTATGTTTTGTCATAGTAGACCTCATTTCTAACTCAAATGTCTCACACTTAATTCCACCATAAAAATCCGTTTTAGACTAATTTCCACTTTGGTCAGGTGAGTGGAAGTTACTTTGAGAAGTTACCTAGCTTGAAAAAATTGAAAAAATCAAGTCGTTTCTATTGACAATGATTCTGAAAGTGTTATACTAAGAAAGTAGTTTCGCTGATTTACTTCAAACCTGTTGTGAGGTAAGTTAACGATGCCTTAACCACGCTGTTTGCTGAGCTTGACTCCGGGCAGTGTGGCTATTTTTTTGCAATGGTGAAAGGAAGCAAGTCATGACAAATCACATTGTATTATTTGAACCTCAAATTCCACAAAATACAGGCAATATCGCGCGTACTTGCGCTGCGACCAATTCTCCTCTCCACATCATCAAGCCTATGGGATTTCCTATTGACGATCGCAAGATGAAGCGGGCTGGATTGGATTATTGGGATAAGCTAGAGATTTATTTTTATGATAGTTTGGAAGATTTCATGTCTCAGATGAAGGGAAAACTCTATCTGATTTCTAAATTCGCTGAGAAAGTATATTCTGAGGTGGATTTATCGACTGACGAAGACCATTATTTTCTCTTTGGGCGTGAAGACAAGGGCTTACCTGAGGACTTTATGCGAGAACATCCTGAGAAAGCTCTCCGTATTCCTATGAATGATGAACACGTCCGCAGCCTCAATGTGTCGAATACCGTCTGCATGATTGTCTACGAAGCTCTTCGCCAGCAGAACTTTGCAGGTCTTGAGCTTGTACATACCTATGAAGTGGATAAATTGAAATAAAAAATGAAAATGAACAAAATGCTTGCGCTTGCAAGCGTTTTTTGTTATGATAAAAGAGTCTTCAGGGCTGGGTGTGATTCCCGACCGGCGGTGACTTTAACTAGGAAATGATCTTTTCCTTTTATACTTTGTTGACAAGCTTTGCCTAACCAGAAGTTATGCCTACAGCTTGTCGCCTAGTCTAAAAGAAAAATCTCTATTTCCTTCTCTTTAAAGAAGTCCGCGAGCGCAAGCTGATGTGGTGAGATTCCACAACCGACAGTATAGTCTGGATGGGAGAAGACGAAAGAATAGCTTTGTCTGTTCTGATAGATTTATAGCTAGATTGTAACCGCTTGCTTTTGTTTTCTTTAATAGAGTAAGAGGGAACTTTTGGGATATAAAAAGTGAGAATAGATAGAGGAGTCCTTTCTAACTTCTTCTGATTTTATAGAAAATTGGAGGAACCTGTTATGACAAACACACGTCGACTTTCGACCATTGCAATCTTATCAGCCATTTCATTTGTGCTGATGTACTTTGACTTTCCGCTTTTACCAGCGGCGTCCTTCCTCAAGATCGAATTTAGTATCTTGCCAGTCCTTGTGGCTCTGGTGGTCATGGATTTGCCTGCTGCTCTAGGAGTTCTCTTGCTTCGCTCACTCTTGAAATTGCTTCTTAACAGCCAGGGAGTGAATACTTACATTGGTTTGCCAATGAATATCATAGCTTTGGGAGTTTTTGTCATCGTATTTGCTTTGATTTGGAAAAAGGAACGGACAACCCTTCGTTTCCTACTAGGCTCTCTAGCTGGAACTATTGGTTTAACCGTGGCTATGTTGGTTCTCAACTATGTTTACGCTGTTCCTTTGTACGCTAAGTTTGCTAACTTTGATATTGGAAAAATTTTGGGACTTTCCAACTACCTAATGACCATGGTATTACCTTTTAACTTGATTGAGGGTGTAATCTTTTCCGTTTCATTCTGGTTGTTGTACGTCCTTTTGAAACCAACCTTAAAACACTATGAAAGATAAACAAACATTTTTAATGAAGGGCAGTTTTGCCCTTTTACTTTTCGTTATTCTTGGCTACATGGTCAAATTTTACCCTGAAACGCTGGTCGGTTTTGACCAACCGATACAGACTGCCGTTCGAGGAGACTTGCCAGATTACTTGACTATTCTTTTTAGGGCCATCACACGCTTGATTGATATTCCAGTGATTATCACTTGGGTTGTCATTACAGCTTTTGTCTTTTATCGTAAGCGGTGGAAGATAGAAAGTTTCTTCATGCTGGGAAATCTGGCTTTGGCAGGTCTTTTAATCGTGACCTTTAAAAATATCTACCAGCGCCCACGGCCAGATATCTTACACTTGGTTGAGGAGAAGGGATTTTCCTTCCCAAGCGGCCATTCTCTGGCTGTAACCTTGATGGTCGGTTCTCTGATTGTCATTCTCAGTCAACGGATGAGAAATCCAGTCTGGAGAAAAATCGTACAAATCGTCCTTGGCCTTTACTTAGTCAGTGTGTTGGTATCAAGGGTCTATCTGGGAGTTCACTATCCATCAGACGTCTTTGCCAGTCTCTGTGTGGGTTTGGGAGTCCTGTTTATAGAGTTTCCCTTCTATGACAAGCTCCGCTTCCAATGGCGATTTAAAGGTAAGCAGAAGTGAATATCAAATTCTCTTGAGGAGAAAGAAATGAAAGTCAACATAAAAGCTCTCCATCCGACTCAACTATACTTATCAGAAAAGAAACTAGCAGGCCTCCAGACACTTTATCAGTCTGTAGAATTAAACAATGTTGATCCAATTAGTATTCTTGCGTTCGGAGATTGCTTGTTGATTACAGATGGACATCACAGGGCTTATCAGGCTTTATTGGCAGGTCAGGATACGATTTCTGCTGAGTGGGATAGAGATGGTGGTGATGAACTATATCATCTCTATGCGCAAGCCTGCGAAGAAAGAAAAATCTACTCTGTTCTGGATTTAAAAAATCATATCTTAGCTCAAGATGAGTATGAAGCAAAATGGTATAACTGGTGTGATGGTTTTAATCAAGCAGCAACTCTTTTGTTGAAAAGGAAAGCAGATGAAACAGGCCTTATAAATAGGTAGTGCATTGTGTCTTGTTCCTTTTTATACTGAAATTAATCTAATCTAACTTGTTTTTTAACTCAAAATCTGATAAACTATGTAGTAATTGAATAGAAATCTGCAAGACTAGTAACTCAAGGGAAGTATATCAGGGAGGAGAGCCGTGACTGCAAGCTCTTTATATGAAAGCTGGGTGAATTCACTTGCGCATGGATTTAGAAATGAAGGTCTGACTTGTCAGATGAAAACGGATGGTACCGCGTGTCAACGCTCCGAGTGGAGTTTTTGGCATGTGGTTTTCTTTTTATCTACGAGCGACTGATGGAGGAAATATGTCAACTATTGAAGAACAATTAAAAGCGCTTCGCGAAGAAATGCTGGCTAGCTTGAAGCAGATTACTGCTGAAAATGAAAAAGAGATGCAAGATTTGCGTGTCTCTGTCCTTGGTAAAAAGGGTTCGCTCACTGAAATCCTCAAAGGGATGAAAGATGTTTCTGCTGAGATGCGTCCAATCATTGGGAAACACGTCAATGAAGCTCGTGATGTCTTGACAGCTGCCTTTGAAGAAACAGCTAAGCTCTTGGAAGAAAAGAAAGTCGCGGCTCAACTGGCTAGCGAGAGTATCGATGTGACGCTTCCAGGTCGTCCAGTTGCGACTGGTCACCGTCATGTCCTCACACAAACCAGTGAGGAAATCGAAGATATTTTCATTGGGATGGGTTACCAAGTCGTGGATGGTTTTGAAGTGGAGCAAGACTACTATAACTTTGAGCGTATGAACCTTCCAAAAGACCACCCAGCTCGTGATATGCAGGACACTTTCTATATCACAGAAGAGATCTTACTCCGTACTCACACGTCTCCAGTTCAAGCGCGTGCAATGGATGCTCATGATTTCTCTAAAGGCCCTTTGAAAATGATCTCACCAGGGCGTGTGTTCCGTCGTGACACAGACGATGCGACCCACAGTCACCAGTTCCACCAAATTGAAGGCTTGGTTGTTGGGAAAAATATCTCTATGGCTGATCTTCAAGGAACCCTTCAGTTGATTGTGCAAAAAATGTTCGGTGAAGAGCGTCAGATCCGTCTGCGCCCATCTTACTTCCCATTCACAGAGCCATCTGTTGAGGTGGATGTTTCTTGCTTCAAGTGTGGTGGAGAAGGCTGTAACGTATGTAAGAAAACAGGTTGGATCGAAATTATGGGGGCCGGTATGGTTCACCCACGTGTCCTTGAAATGAGTGGTATCGATGCGACTGTTTACTCTGGATTTGCCTTTGGTCTTGGACAAGAGCGTGTAGCTATGCTCCGTTATGGAATCAACGATATCCGTGGATTCTACCAAGGCGATGTCCGCTTCTCAGAACAGTTTAAATAATGATTAGAAAAGTAGAAAAGGCAGATGTTGAGGTGTTGGCTAAAATTGCCAAACAAACCTTTCGTGAAACATTTGCTCATGATAATACGGAAGAGCAGTTACAGGAATACTTTGAAGAGGCTTATAGTCTGAAAACTTTATCAACTGAGTTGGAAAATCCTGACTCCGAAACCTATTTTATTATGCACGAAGAGGAGATAGCTGGTTTTCTCAAAGTCAACTGGGGAAGTGCTCAAACTGAGAGAGAATTAGAGGATGCGTTTGAAATTCAACGCCTCTATGTGCTACAAAAATTCCAAGGATTTGGACTAGGTAAGCAATTGTTTGGATTCGCTCTTGAACTTGCTACAAAAAATAGTTTTTCTTGGGCTTGGTTAGGTGTTTGGGAGCATAATACAAAAGCTCAAGCGTTTTATAATCGATATGGTTTTGAAAAATTTAGCCAACATCATTTTATGGTTGGTCAAAAAGTAGATACGGATTGGTTACTGAGAAAGAAATTAAGGTAAGAAGATGATTCTTCTATTGAAATGATAGGAAAGGAAAAGAACTAGAGTGGCAACTGTCATTCTGGAGAACTAAATTATGCTTGTATCTTATAAATGGTTAAAAGAATTGGTGGACATTGATGTGCCATCACAAGAGTTGGCTGAAAAAATGTCAACTACAGGGATCGAGGTAGAAGGTGTCGAATCACCTGCTGCTGGTCTCTCAAAAATTGTCGTCGGTGAGGTCTTGTCTTGCGAAGATGTGCCAGAAACTCACCTCCATGTTTGTCAGGTTAACGTTGGAGAAGAAGAAGACCGTCAAATCGTCTGTGGTGCACCGAATGTGCGTGCAGGCATCAAGGTCATGGTGGCACTTCCGGGAGCTCGCATCGCTGACAATTACAAGATCAAAAAAGGGAAAATCCGCGGTCTTGAGTCACTTGGGATGATCTGTTCACTTGGTGAACTGGGAATTTCTGACTCAGTTGTACCTAAGGAATTCGCAGATGGCATCCAAATCTTGCCAGAAAATGCCGTTCCTGGGGATGAAGTCTTCTCATATCTAGACTTGGATGATGAAATCATCGAACTTTCAATTACACCTAACCGTGCGGACGCTCTTTCTATGCGTGGGGTGGCTCACGAAGTGGCAGCCATCTATGACAAGGCAGTCAACTTTAAAGAATTTACTCTTTCAGAAACTGACCAAGCTGCAGCAGATGCTCTTTCTGTGGGCATTGAGACAGACAAGGCGCCTTACTATGCCGCTCGTATCTTGGACAATGTGACTATCGCACCAAGTCCACAATGGTTGCAAAACCTTCTTATGAATGAAGGAATCCGTCCAATCAATAACGTAGTGGACGTGACCAACTACATCCTTCTCTACTTTGGTCAACCAATGCATGCCTTTGACTTGGATACCTTTGAAGGGACTGACATCCGTGTACGTGAAGCGCGTGCTGGTGAAAAATTAGTGACTTTAGATGGTGAAGAACGTGACTTGGACGTGAATGACCTAGTCATCACTGTCGCAGACAAGCCAGTAGCTCTTGCAGGTGTTATGGGTGGTCAAGCAACAGAAATCTCTGAAAAGTCTAGTCGTGTCGTCCTTGAAGCTGCAGTCTTCAACGGAAAATCAATCCGCAAGACTAGCGGACGTCTCAACCTTCGTTCTGAGTCATCTTCTCGCTTTGAAAAAGGGATTAATGTGGCAACTGTTAACGAAGCCCTTGATGCGGCGGCTAGCATGATTGCAGAACTTGCAGGTGCGACGGTGCGTAAGAGTATCGTTTCAGCGGGTGAGCTTGATACCTCTGATGTGGAAGTTTCTTCAACTCTTGCTGATGTTAACCGTGTCCTCGGAACTGATCTTTCTTATGCTGATGTAGAAGACGTCTTCCGTCGTCTTGGATTTGGTCTTTCTGGCAATGCAGATAGCTTTACAGTCAGTGTCCCACGCCGTCGCTGGGATATCACCATCGAGGCAGACCTCTTTGAAGAAATCGCTCGTATCTATGGATATGACCGCTTGCCAACCAGCCTTCCAAAAGACGATGGGACAGCTGGTGAATTGACTGCGACACAAAAACTTCGCCGTCAAGTTCGTACCATTGCTGAAGGAGCAGGTTTGACAGAAATCATCACCTACGCTCTGACAACTCCTGAAAAAGCAGTTGAGTTTACGGCTCAACCAAGCAACCTTACGGAACTCATGTGGCCAATGACTGTGGACCGTTCTGTCCTCCGTCAAAATATGATCTCAGGTATCCTTGATACTGTTGCCTACAACGTGGCTCGTAAGAACAAAAACTTGGCCCTTTACGAGATTGGAAAAGTCTTTGAACAAACAGGCAATCCAAAAGAAGAACTTCCAAATGAGATCAACAGCTTTGCCTTTGCCTTGACAGGCTTGGTTGCTGAAAAAGATTTCCAAACAGTAGCAGTTCCAGTTGATTTCTTCTATGCTAAGGGAATCCTTGAGGCCCTCTTTGCTCGTTTGGGACTCCAAGTAACCTATACGGCAACATCTGAAATCGCTAGCCTCCACCCAGGACGTACAGCTATGATTTCACTCGGTGACCAAGTTCTTGGTTTCCTTGGGCAAGTGCATCCAGTCACTGCTAAGGCTTACGATATTCCAGAAACGTATGTAGCTGAGCTCAACCTTTCAGCCATCGAAGCTGCCCTTCAACCAGCTGCTCCATTTGTGGAAATCACGAAATTCCCAGCAGTTAGCCGTGACGTTGCCCTCCTTCTCAAGGCAGAAGTGACTCACCAAGAGGTTGTGGACGCTATCCAAGCTGCAGGCGTAAAACGTTTGACAGATATCAAACTCTTTGACGTCTTCTCAGGCGAAAAATTGGGACTTGGTATGAAGTCAATGGCTTATAGCTTGACTTTCCAAAATCCAGAAGATAGCTTAACGGACGAAGAAGTCGCACGCTATATGGAAAAAATCCAAGCATCGCTCGAAGAAAAAGTCAATGCAGAAGTGCGTTAAAGTATCAATCCATCCTTTGGGGTGGATTTTTGCTTTTCAAATAACAATTCAGGATCAAAAATAGACAGTTGAGGAACAGAGAAGATAAATTGGAGTTTACCAGTGTATAATGTACTCATAGCTCAAAGTACCCTAAGATTTTTTACTAAAATGAGGATGATAAAAATGGACAGAAATCATTGTAAAGGCTATCAAAAAGGAGTATAATGAGTGCAAGACATTTCGGAGGTGAAAGATGCTAGAAGTAAGAAGTCTAGAGAAAAGTTTTGGACCCAAGCAAGTTTTGTTTGGTATTGACTTTCAAGCGCGACCAGGTCGTATTTTGGGATTAGTCGGGAAAAACGGTGCTGGGAAGACAACGATTTTCCACAGTATTTTGAAGTTTTTAGAATACCAAGGAGAAATTAGTCTGGATAATCAGGATATTCGACAAGAGACCTACGCTCGGATTGGCTATCTGCCTGAAGAACGCAGCCTCATGCCTAAATTGACAGTCCTTGAACAAGTTCGTTACTTGGCGACTCTAAAAGGTATGGATGCCAAGGAGATCAAGGAAAAACTCCCTCAATGGATGAAGAGGTTGGAAGTGAAAGGGAAGCTGACTGATAAAATCAAGAGTCTGTCAAAAGGAAATCAGCAGAAGATTCAGCTCATTATTACTCTGATTCATGAGCCAGACTTGATTATCTTGGATGAGCCTTTCAGTGGATTGGACCCGGTCAATACAGAATTGCTCAAGCAAGTCATTTTTCAGGAAAAAGAACGTGGGGCAACCATTATCTTTTCTGACCATGTCATGACCAACGTCGAGGAGCTTTGTGACGATATTCTCATGATTCGAGATGGCCGTGTGGTCTTGCATGGACCAGTTCAGGATGTCCGCAATCAATACGGGAAAACGCGTCTCTTTGTTTCAAGTGAACGAAGCAAGGAAGAATTGGAAAATCTTCCTCATGTCAAGCAGGTAAGTTTGACCAAACAAGGCAGTTGGAAATTGATCTTAGAGGATGAGAGCGCTGGAAGGGAACTCTTCCCAATCTTGACTCAGGGGCAATACATCGCAACCTTTGACCAGCAAGCGCCAACAATTGATGAAATCTTTAAACTAGAATCAGGGGTGGAAGTATGAGAAATATGTGGGTTGTAATGAAGGAAACCTATCTTCGACATGTCAAATCGTGGAGTTTCTTCTTTATGGTGATTTCGCCGTTCCTCTTTTTAGCCTTATCTGTAGGAATTGGCTATCTCCAAGGATCTTCTATGGCTCAGAGTGGCAAGATAGCAGTAGTCAGCACTGTTCCAGCTGTGACAGACAGTCTTAAATCTACCAATGGTCTCAATTTTGATTATCAGGATGAAGCCAGTGCCCAAGCTGCTATCAAGGATGAAAAATTAAAAGGCTATCTGACCATTGACCAAGAGGATAGTGTCTTGAAGGCAGTTTATCACGGTGAAACTTCCCTTGAGATTGCTATTAAGCTAGGAGTAACGAGCAAGTTAAATGAGCTTCAAGATCAACTCAATCGTTCGGCAGCCAATTTGTCACAAGAACAGGAAAAACGCTTGGGACAAACAGTTAACTTTACGGAGAAAATTGATGAATCCAAGGAAAATAAAAAAATGATTCAAACCTTTGCGGCCGCAGGGCTTGGTTTCTTCCTTTATATGATTTTGATTACCTATGCTAGTGTCACTGCTCAGGAAGTGGCTAGCGAGAAAGGAACCAAAATTATGGAGGTGGTCTTCTCTAGTATCCGTGCTAGTCATTATTTCTACGCTCGCATGCTGGCTCTGCTTCTTGTGATTTTGACCCATATTGGCATTTACGTCGTGGGTGGAATTGCTGCCATTCTTCTCTTTAAAGACCTACCAATCTTGGCACAATCTGGTATTTTAAACCATATAGGAGAGGCTTTCTCGCTCAACACCTTATTGTTTGTCTTGGTTAGCCTCTTTATGTACGTTGTTTTAGCAGCCTTCCTAGGCTCTATGGTTTCTCGCCCTGAGGATGCAGGAAAAGCCTTGTCGCCTTTGATGATTTTGATTATAGGTGGTTTTTTTGGAGTGACAGCTCTAGGTACAGCTGGTGACAATCTCATCTTGAAGATTGGTTCATATATTCCCTTTATTTCGACTTTCTTCATGCCGTTTAGAGCTATTAATGGTTATGCAAATGGGTTAGAAACTTGGATTTCGCTTGCTATTACGCTTGCTTTTGCAGTAACGGCAACAGTCTTTATCGGACGTATGTATGCTAGTCTCGTTCTGCAAACAGATGATTTAGGTCCTTGGAAAACCTTTAAACGTGCCTTATCTTATAAATAGAAGAGCCTCGCGAAAGCGAGGTTTTTTAGAGATAAAAAGAGTGGAATTCAGAAAAATATTTTTCATATCTATTGACTTTTAGGGGTGAAATTTGGTATTATAGTAGGCGGTATTGTTTACCCCATTTGAAAGGCCCCGGAACCTTCCAAATACTTTTCGATGGGAAGGAACACCCATCACCGTAAACAAAAATCGAACTATATATAGGAGAAATCATGAACAAAACAACATTTATGGCTAAACCAGGCCAAGTTGAACGTAAATGGTACGTAGTTGACGCAACTGATGTACCACTTGGACGTCTTTCTGCAGTAGTTGCTAGCGTACTTCGCGGAAAAAACAAACCAACATTTACACCACACACTGATACAGGTGACTTTGTGATTGTTATCAATGCTGAAAAAGTTAAATTGACTGGTAAAAAAGCAACTGATAAAATCTACTACACTCACTCAAACCACCCAGGTGGATTGAAACAAATCTCTGCAGGTGAACTTCGTTCTAAAAATGCAGTACGTTTGATTGAGAAATCAGTTAAAGGTATGCTTCCACACAATACTCTTGGACGCGCTCAAGGTATGAAGTTGAAAGTGTTTGTTGGAGCTGAGCACACTCACGCTGCACAACAACCAGAAGTTCTTGATATTTCAGGACTTATCTAAGGAAAGGAACAATAAAGTATGTCACAAGCACAATATGCAGGTACTGGACGTCGTAAAAACGCTGTTGCACGCGTTCGCCTTGTTCCAGGAACTGGTAAAATCACTGTTAACAAAAAAGATGTTGAAGAGTACATCCCACACGCTGACCTTCGTCTTGTAATCAACCAACCATTCGCAGTTACTTCAACTGTAGGTTCATACGACGTTTTCGTTAACGTTGTAGGTGGTGGATACGCTGGTCAATCAGGAGCTATCCGTCACGGTATCGCTCGTGCCCTTCTTCAAGTAGACCCAGACTTCCGCGATTCATTGAAACGTGCAGGACTTCTTACACGTGACTCACGTAAAGTTGAACGTAAGAAACCAGGTCTTAAGAAAGCTCGTAAAGCATCACAATTCTCAAAACGTTAATCAATACGATTATATCAACGTTTCAAAGCACTCAAGAGTTTACCTCATGGGTGCTTTTTTTATGTTTTTTGAAAAAGTTCACCTCAAAGTTTACCTTATTTTCACCTTATTGTTTTAGAGACTGTAAGGCAAATTCACCTACTGTCATAGGAACTACATTAGAAGTATTTACATAAATCTGTGTTGTTCCTGTGTCACTGTGTGTTAGAGCCTCAGAAATAGCTTCTAAGCTCATTCCTGCTTGTTTAGCAAGCGTTGCTCCTGTATGTCGCAGTTTATGAGGTGTAGCATGTGCCAGCTCTTTATGTCGCTTTCTGATGCTTTTCATTTTATTGTTTAGATAGTCAGCATGTAAAGGCTTGTTGATGTTTCCTCTTGTGTCAATATATGTAAAAACAAATTGTTCTGGATTACTGATGATGCCAAACTTTGCTAGTTCATGTTTTTGTTGCTCTTTCCAAGAGGTAAGAAGCTGAAGTAAGTCATTAGAAATAGAGAAAATAGTCTTCTTATTTCCCTTAGTAGATTTTACTTGTCTATATCTATCTAAAGCTTGAATTAGCTGAATCTGTGATTTTGAAAAATCGATATGTTTCCATTGAAGAGCATAGGTTTCAGATTTTCTATCGCCTAAGAAAAAAGTGAGATAAAATAGGACATAATCTTTAAGGGTTATTTTATCATTCTCTAAATCTTCTTGAAATGCTGAGAACCATTCTTGGAGTTGTTCATGAGTTAGATATAAATCTTCCTCTCTCTTTGCCTCTGCAAGTTGAATCTTTTTAGTGGCCTTTATTCTTCTTAATATTTTTGCAACTTTATTAGCTTCGATATACTCAAGTTCTTCTGCCCAGTCAAAAATGGAAATCACATAGCTACGTAAAGATTTGAAGTTTGCATATTCATTAGCCTTAGATGTCATTAGATTTAGGATAACTTGCTTATTTTGATTTAGAAACTGTATCGTATAGTTTCCAAGAAGTGGTAGTATATGTTTTTCAAAACATGTTTTGGTATTAGCAACTGTTGACCTGCTTGGTGGCTTAGAAGTGGATGTAGTTTGTCCTGCTTTATAAGAGTCCCACCAGATATTGTTATAGAAGTCTGAGAAAAGAATATCTCCTTTTGCTAGTCCTGTAAACTCATTATCTTCTATTTGATTTAACTTGATAAGCAAGTCTATCTCAGCTTGCCTTGCCTCCTTTCTCGTTTTGAATCTCTTATCGTAATAATTGCTATTAACAAGACCAAGTGGCATTCGTGCTTCAATTGGGATATAGACTTTTAAGCGGTAAGTTCCGTTCTTTGTCTTACTAATGCTAGTCATGATATTCTCCTTGTGTATCGAACCAGAAAATATCATGACTATTATAAAACAAAAATATAGATATTTCTAGTTTTGTGAGTAAAGCCATGAATTAATGTCCTCTTTATTAAATCGTATAGTCTTGCCTATTTTTATTGTAGGCAGTCCTCGTTTGATCCAACTATCTAGTGTATTGTTTGAGATACCCAAGTAGTGGCAAGCCTGCTGTTTGTTTAAAAATGGGCTTCCAAGGTTACTATTGAGCAACTTCTTCTCAATTTCTTTCTGGATTAGTTCAGCGAGTAGGTGCTGAATTTTTTGAACCTCTTCATCTGGTAGAATTACTTGCATCTGTTCCTCCAATGTATGGTATAATAGAGGTATCAAGAGATACCCTACTTACTTTTCTTGATTATCTGCAACCTCGTCCTCGCTCGTCACAGTTTTGGACGGGGTTTTTGATTTGTCGTACTCCCATAAATCCCATTGATTATATAGTCCAACTGTAGATACTAACATGGATAGTAATTCTTCTTTACTTGCTGCTTCGTTGTCAGGTGTGAAATCGTAAGATAATGATATCGTTTGGTCAGTGCCTGGAATTTTCACAACTCTGTCTATAGTTCGTTTAGGTTGTGATTCATGGAAAGTAACGTTGTCACTATTTCCCCTTAAGGTTACTAGATGAGCGATTCTTCTAATGTATTGTGATAAATCTTCGTTAGTGTTTCCTTTAGCATGGTAGAAGAAACTCAAAGGATGTTTAGAACTTGTGATTATAATGACTTTAGAAGCACCTAATCTATTTTGATAACGTGCTGAGATAGGACTAATATTATAGGGGTCTAATAGTTTCAGCCAGTCCGAAGCGGTTAAGCTATCTCCTCGAACATCATCAAGTAGTAGGATTTCTTCTCCGTTTACTTCATCAAACATGTTAGTGCCTGCGGTCAAGACTGATTGCCAGTTTTGATCATTCAGTTTTGCTAACTGAATAAGACTTTCAGTTAGCGTCCTTGCAAATTTTGTCTTTCCTAGGCCTGAAAGTCCAAAGATAAAGAAGATTGTCTTCTTGAACTTCTTGTTTTCCAGTTCATGCTGTGTCATAGTTCCTTTAATTTCCCCGATTGTTCGAAAAGCTTCGTTTACTTTGCTTTTATGAACTGCATAAAGCATGTGATAGTCTTTATTCAGAAGCATTTCCTTTTTGGTGATGTTTCCGTTCAGAATGTTATCGATAAGTAAGTCAATATCTTTGTAGGTTTGTTTTACCTCTTTTTTTGCTTTTCCTTTAAGCCAGCTTAGATGTCTTTCGTGATAAATTTCTAAGTAGTCTTTACCTTTCAGAGTGAATACCTCGTCAGGGGAATATTGATACTTATCTTTATCTTTTGCATGAATTAAGTATGCTAACAAGTTATCGTAGCCATATCTACCAGATTTAGCTTTCTCAAGATATTGAGGTTCTAATCCGATTTTTAATGCTAAATCGGTAAGTGTAGCACCTTTTGAAAATTTTAGTAAGGCATGGATATGAGGTTCTTTTAGTTTGGAGGTTGTTGAATTAGTTACACTGTCAAAGCCGATGGATGTGTCCTTGTCGTGTTTTATTACGTATGCTTCGGAAACAGTTGCTACTTCACTAGCTCTTCTGACTATTTCTTCAAGAATTTTTTCGACATTTTCGGATTTTATTAGTTCTTCATCCCAGTCATTCTTCCAATAAGTCGTATCAAAGTATTGTGTGATTGATATAGAAGTTAAAAGTGCTTCTTTTCTCTTTGTTGCCATGTATAATTAACCTTTCGTTATTAACTATTCTTTAATTATTCTTTTAACTATTCTGGGTTAGACCGTTGACAAGCCCAGTCTAACCACGCGTAAAGAATAGTTAGAGTTAAAATCTTAGATGTTTTTTGCCTACCGCAGGTGGGCGAGTCATCTAGCTAGTGCATGCTGGGGTAAAATGAACGACCTCTTCGGGTCGCCCCAGCCTGCCCAATCTATCTGACTTGCTCTGTAGGTTGGTATCTGTTTAACATTTCTAGCAATACTTCCTGAACTTTATCAATATCCCTGATATTAGCTACTTTAACCTTGATTGGTGGACTTCCATCAAAAACTTGATACCAGCCATGTTGCTTGGGTAGAGTAGCTAGTTTTTGCCCTGCTTCTATGTCAAATATACTACCGGAAATGGCTGAACGACTTGCTATTGATCCCAATCCTAAAACTGCTCCAAATTGATTTCTAAGTGAGCTATTACCAAGAACTTCAGCCATCAGATCCTGTGACACACAAAGTAGCCGTATTCCAATAGACCTACCTTGTAATAAGATAATTTTCAGATGATGTTGGGTTTCTTTTTTCTGCTTACTAGGCAATGTCTCTACAAGACTTGTCAGTTCTTCACAAAATAAAACGAGGGAATTTCTAGGTTTACTCTTATCAGATTTTCTACTTAAAAGTTCATTATAAACTAACTCAATCGCCTTATATGAATCATCTCCAAAGAAACAGTTAGGAGAATTTTCGGCAAATAACCAATCCTCTGATTTGGGGTCACAAGCAACTAACAACGCTCTTTTCTCAATTGGCAGATGTGCTGTTTTATGGGCAATGTCAGCAAGGATTGCTTGAGCGATAACGCTTTTGCCGCTACCTGTTTGTCCTAGCACCAGGAAATGCGGAATAGCTCGTTCCCAACCTATTCTTTGACCTGAAAGAGTTATTAAAGGTCTAGTATCTACTACCATAAATCAATCTCCTCAAAATCTTCTTTAGTCTCAACTTCGGAAGCTCTTGCCATGCGATTGTATGTTGCCTCTTCGATTGTTTTAATATCAAATTTAGCAACCCAACCAGCACCAGCGTTTATTTCTACGTGCATATAGTCAAGAGCAAATTCATTTGTATATTTTGACAGTATGCCTGAGAAGTAGTCTTCTAATTTAGTTTCAGTTGTTGGATCTAGCTTGTTTGCAAGATAGATCCAAACATCTATACCTCGTGTAGTAGCAGGATTTATAGTTTTTAACTGTAAATCTTGAGATAAGTTTTGATTGAGATGATTGACTACGTTGTGTAAGATAGTAGCTTTTCGAGCTTGTAATTGTTCATCAGATTTCTTCTTCAACAACCAAAGAATGACATTTCGGATCAATGTGGTTATAGTCTTAACTTGCTTGCCTGTTAACAAAAGACATTGTTCCCATAGATTTTCATTTCTCTTAACAACCTCATCTGACAAAATGAGAAACTGTCGTTTTAGAGAGATGTGTAGAATATTAAGACCTTGCCATAGGAACAGTACAATAAAAAGATAGGATAGTATTTTTATTAGCATATGTTTTATCTCCTTTTTATAGTGAGTAGTTATCATCTACACAATGCAGATGATAACTCACTATTTTTATCACTTATTTTAATGAAATATCGGAAAGCTCAGCTACAAGAGCGAGTCCGACTGGTTGCTTCAACTTGTCAAGAACAAATGACAAGTCATACTTGTTAAGTACGATATCAGCGTTTATCAAACCATCTAAATTTTCGTTTTGATAGTTCTTCAGCTTTACTCGGAAGGTTGGACAGTAAGCTGATTGAAAGATGCTAGAGAACTGTTCATAGAGTTCGACATCTACGCATGTAAGAGATGCCCATGAACGTTGATTTTCTTGACCTTCATTGATGATTCCGCTATTTGTATCAACTACTTTGATTTCTGAGGGGATATCAACAGAAGTTGATAAAGCATTTAAAAATGCTCTTGCGCTTTCGTGGTTGCCGACGATTAAATTTTTTTCTTTTGACATGTTAATTCCTCTTTGTCTTTACATGGTCAGACTTTTTAGAATGCTGACAAGTGATTTTAATCTTTAATGATAACAAGTTATTAAATGTTATCAATTTAACTCATATAGTACATTTTTCATCACCCCAAACGTTTAGTTTCAAATACTATATCGCGAGGGGGTTCCTTCAGTTACGTCATTTTAATATTAAAAATTAAATTATCTCAAAAATACGCCATTGTATAAATATTATAGTATAGGTAGTCAAAAATTTACGCCAGTGGATATATATTATGGCATGATGTTGTTCTAAATTTTCGTCAGACTCTTCTTATTTTGCTCAGGTAGTTAGACCTCTTCGCTGGGATACCCATTTTTTAAGTTGTTTTGATTAGTCATTTTCGGTAGGGAGAAAGAATTTGAGCTAGGGTCTTAGAAATTTTTTAACCATAGCGAAGAACATTCGGTTTTTATTTACAGGAGAATAAAATAAAACCAAGTCAATTTTTTTGTGACTTGGTTTATGTTTCTATTTCGTCAATAAGCTGTATCATTAGCTTGAGAACTCTTTCTTGTTTACTAGGTGTTAGTTCCTTAATTTTATATATTAGTTTATTTATTAAAGGATTGCTTTCGGTTACGGATATATCGAAAAAAGTCTCTATATCTGTATCAAGTGCATCCATAATTTTTTGTAATGTTTTTATTTTTATATTAGGCTCAAGATTTTCTAGTTTGTACGTGTATTTCAATGGTAGATCCGCCAGCTCCTCTAGTTGCTGTTGAGTCAAATTTTTTTGAAGTCTCAGTAATCGGATTCTCTTACCTAGATAAGATTGTAGATTTGTTTTTGTCATATCAGTACCCCTTAAATCCTATCATACTCAATTTTATAGTCTTAAAAAACTACTATAAAAGAGAAATGCTATATAAAATAGTTTTAAAACACTACAATGTGTGATAAAATAGGACTATAGAACTATCAAAAGGAGATTTATAAGATGGAATTACAAAAAGGTCACGGAACCATTAAGAAATTGCGTACTGGCGCAGTTATTTCAACGCTTGCAATCTCGGCTCTAGGGGTATCTACTGGGGTATCTGCTAGCGAGACTGAGGTAGCCGTTAATGAACCAGCAACTAGGGTAGTTGCTAAGGACGAGGTATTCCCTAAAGTTCCAAGTCAAGCGGACGTAGATAATGCTAAGGCTGAATCTGATAAGGCTAGTCAGGATGTAACCAAGCAGAAAGAAGTTGTTTCAGCTACAGAAACTAAGATTGCTAATACTGAAAAGACTATCGCTGATACTACTAAAAAGTTAGAAGAAGCTAAGTCGGTTACACCTCAAAAGGTGGCTGAAGCTAAGTCTGAGGCAGAAAAGCGAGCTAATGAACTGGCTACTGCTGAAAAGACTGTAGCTGATGCTGATAAGTCTGTATCTGCGACTGCTGAAAAGGTTGCTGACCAAACTAAGGTAGTATCTAATGCGGAGAAAACTGCCACTGATACTGCTAATAAGGTAGCTGACGCTCAGAAGAAAGTAGATTCTCTTTCATCTACTACTGACACCACCCAACTTGAAAAAGAGGTAGCTACGCTTACTAACCAAGTCAAGGAAGACACTAAAGCCGTATCGACTGCTCAGACTAAACTTGATAATGGTAAAAAAGCTCAATCTAACAAAGACCAAGCTATCAAAGACGCTCAAGCTGGGGTATCTAAGGCTGAAGCCACTCTCAGCCAAGCTACTACAGCCCTTGCTAATGCTAAAGCTGACCAATCTAACAAAGACGGTGCAGTTACAAATGCTAAGTCAGCTCTTGACGTAGCTAAAGAAGGTGTCACTGAAACAACTACATCTTCTGAAAAGATGTACGATGTTCCGAAGGCAACTTACGCCCCAGCTCTATCCCAAGGGTATATCGACGCAATCAAGGCTCTTGCCAACGGTACAGGTACTGCAGACGCAGTAGACACTGAGGCTTATGATGTTCCTTATGCTGACCCTAAGTCTGGTGCATCAGCTGACTCACTCAGTGACTTCAACTCTACAGGTTCACGTTACTATAAAGGTAAAGACATTCCTTATGGTTCAGAAGACACTGATGCAACTGAGATTACTGACTTCCAACACCTAACTAAAGAGCAACAAATCCGATTGGCGACTTATGTGGCATCAATCATTAACGAATTGCGTGCTAAAGTTGGTACTAAACCTGTTACAGTAGGGGATAGTTCTCTCAAATTGGCTGAAGCCTTTAACAACCTTGCCAACGAATATAAAACTGCAAAGGGGGAAGGGTACTCTGAACACCACCTTAAAAGCCTAAAAGAGAAGTATGAGCTAGCTAAGCAGGACTCAGGTGTAACTGCTCCATCCGTTGCAATCCGTTCTAAGATGACTCCTAGTTTCTCAGGTTCTGACGTTACTACTATGGCTCAGATTAAGCAAGTTGTATATGACGGTATTGTAAGGACTCTCATGGCGGTAGAAGAAAATACAGGCAGTTCAGACCGTTTCAGTGGATCACTTTCTCTTCTTGGATTGCGTGATTCTGATAAGACTAACCTGGGAGTGGGTATCGGTGCTATGCTCTCACAACTTACAACGGGGTACGAAACTTCAATCACATTATCAGCCCCTCAATCAACTTCTGCAACTACTAAGAAAGTAGACGAAAAAGCAGTTAAAACTGCTCAAAAATCCTATGATGATGCCGTCAAAGCCTCTCAAGAAGCCAAATCAGCTGTCCAATCAGCCCAAACTGACTACACCAACGCAGAAACAGCTCTTGCTAATGCTCGTACTAACCTCTCTAACGTAGTAGGTAACAAGACTGATGTTCCAGCTCTTGAAAAGGCTCTTGCTGACGCTAAAGACAAACTAGCACAAGACACTAAAGCTTTGCAAACTGCTAAGGAATCGCTTGCCCTAGCTAAATCAAATGCAACTGACAAAGCTAAGGCTCTTGCTGAAGCTAAGACAGCTCTTGCCAATGCTAAAGCTGAACAATCAACTGCTAACCAATCCCTTGAAACTGCTAAAGGTGAATTGGAAGTCCTTACTAAGGCTCATGATGTAGCAGTCTTGGCTCGTAAGTCAGCTGGTGCAGACCTTGCTCGTAAACGTGAAGCATCTAAAGAAGCTACTGACACTCATACAGTTCTTGAACTCGCTCTTACTAAGCGTGAGGAAGTCCTTAAGGCTTTAGATAAAGAGCTTACTGACGCTAATGCTAAACTTGGTGTACTTCGTGCTGAGTTGGAGACTGCTAAGGACGAGTTGGCTCGTCTAGAGGGTATCGCTGAATCTAAGGCTCGTATCCATGCTAACTTGAAAGACCTCAAAGACCGCTACGAAACTGAACAAGCAGAAAAACGTCGCTTGGAAGAGCTATCTCGTAAAGCAGACGCAATCCGTAAAGCAGGTGGTCAACCTAAAGAAGTCACTAACGCTAACGGTAAAGTAGTTGACATCGTAGATGCGAAGGCACAAAACAAACCTGTTAATGTGGCTACAGTAGGAACTAAAGACGATAAAACATATCAAGCTCCTGCAAAAGCTACAAATACAAAAGCAGAACCTAAGAAACAACTTCCAAATACAGGAACAAAGGATTCAGGACTTTTAGCATTGCTTGGAGCAAGTCTTGGACTCCTCGCTTTAGCAGGAAAACGAAAATATAATAGATAAAAAGAAAGAGAGCGGTGGCTCTCTTTTCTAATGGAAACAAATTAGTATACATGTAAAAATTTTATATAAGGTAAATTTTTGATATTCTGGTTCGATTTTTGCTTATTTTTTATGAAAGTTTACCTTATTTTAATGAAACTGATTGAAATTAGTTGAAATTTTATTTTTTGAAAACTTATGAAAACGTTGATTTTAAAGCACTTTGAAATTAGATGAAATAAGTGGTGCCCCAACCAGGTCTTAAGAAAGCTCGTAAAGCATCACAATTTAGTAAACGTTAATTCGAAAGAATTACTATACTTACAAAGAGCACCTTTCGGGGTGTTCTTTTTTGTACTTTCTTGATAAATTGGTGCAATTGACACAGTTGTGGTGACTTTAGTCGCTTACAAATGTGGCTGCAACCTGACGAGGTCAGTTGCCTCAAAACGTTAATCAATACGATTATATCAATATTTCAAAGAGTCTGGGACAAAAGTCTAACCTTAAATATAAAAAGCGAACAAAACGAGGTATCTGACACTCAGAATTTTGTCTTGTTCGCTTTTTTTGTCTAATCTATCGATTTTTAAAACTTATAATAAAGAATTCCTGAAATAAAAATCTTTTTGTCCCAAACTCTTTTTTGTCGATTTTTAAGCTCGAATAGCTTTGTGATAACCTTCTGATAACCTCTTCAAAATTTTAAAAATCATAATTCTATTTTGCTTTATTGAGATAATCTGCAAATTTGTCAATAGAGTTTTTCTCACCAGTTTTTGTGGTGTGAGTATAGACATCTAATGTCATCTGACTGCTTGCATGACCGAGACGTTTTGATGTATTAGAAGGATCGATTCCAATTTCAGACATAAGTGTTGCATGTGTATGTCTAAACCCATGTGGGCTAATTGGTTTTAATTTATGCTTTTTAATAATTCGATTCAGTACGTTATTAATGTAATCAGCATGAAAAGGTTCAATTTTGTCATTACTTGATATGTAAGAGAACATATATTCGTTACTAATATTCAGCTTTGTAAGAGGAAACTGAGATTGTTCTTTCAGATAGAAATTTCTCCATTGCTTAATAATATCGATTGTCTCATCATCAAGATAGATTGTACGAACTGAAGATTCATTCTTTGTGCTCTTTTCAATCGCTTTACCGTCAATTCTTCCTAGACTTTTATCTATGTTCAATAGATTGCTGTCAAAGTTAATATCAGCCCATTTTAAAGCGTATAACTCCCCTTTTCGTAGTCCACTAAATGCAAGCAGTCTAAATAAAGCAAAATGTTTAAATGGCTCAGTTTCTTCCACTATATCAAGGAAATGATGTAATTCCTCCAGAGACCAAAAATTATCTGATCTAGTTTTTTTGATTTTAGGCATGATAACATTCTTCATTGGATTTCGATCAATGTAGTTCATGTTGATTGCAAAATCAAAAATTTTTAAGGTATAGGATTTTATCTGTTTGATATTTTTGAAAGTCTGAGATTTTTGTGTAATAAAGTTTTGACAGTCTAAAGGACTGATTTGGTCAATAAATTTATCGCCAAATATTGGTAGAATATGTATTCGATAGATATTCTTAGTTTGGGAAGAAGTTGTTTCTTCAACGGTACCAACATAGGCCTTAAACCATTCTTGATAAAGTTCTTTATAAGTTACTTTGGGGTTAGGTTTGTCGGTATTTACTGTGGGAGCAACGACACCAGCTTCTAAACGAGCTTCGTACAATTTTGCCTCTTTTTTGGTTTTGAAACCTCTCTTTAAGTGCCTTTTTTTCTTTCCATAAGCATCTAAGCCAATGTAAAAGCTGACATAGTATAGGATTCCTTTTTTTGTTTTGTATTTGTGTATAGACATTTTTTCTCCGTATCTAAGTTTTCGGAGCTTATGTAGTTGAGAAATGAGTGTCTATCTATTTTTTCTATCTTCTTGGCGGATAGCGTATTCGTCTGTTTTAATCCAGCTCTGCCAAACTTTAGAATCTTTATTTTGGTGATTCATATAGTCTATAAACTCAGACATAAAACGTTTATTTTTCTCAGCTAGGTATTCTGAGAATATATGACGAAATTCATCTGAAAAACTATCATCAAGTGGTAGTGTTAATGCCCTTTCGCCAAATTCGATACTTTTCTTTAACTTCTCCATATCGCTTTTAAAAGGTGTCACAGAACCAATTTTAGATGTTTTGAAACTATCTGTAACAATTTTAAGATTTGATGGAGCGTGTGGGTTGCTATCAAGTCCCATAATGTAAGCGACGGAAACATTAAAGTATTTTGCCAATTTTTCAGCATTATCTTTTTTAGGTTTGCGGATTCCTTGATTGTATCCAGAAAGTGTAGGATAGGCTATATTTGTAGCTTCGCTAATTTCTGTCAATTTTTTTCCACTATTTTCTATCAGTTTAGTAATATGATTCGTCATAAGAACCTCCTTTTTATCATTATAACACATTTTATTCTTTTTGAATAAAAAAGCTTGACAAAAATTCAAAAAGGATATATAATTCAAAATGAATAACAAATTAAATGGTTTCGGAGCTTATTTAATTTAGAAATGAGGTGTGAATTTATGTCGGAAACTACTTTAGTTGTCCAGCTTCCTAAAGAATTAGAGAAGCAATTACGTGCTCACTATGATGAGATGATTTCAAATGCTGTAGCAAGAGTATTTGAAGATAAAGAACTTTATAAACCTATGGTTCGTATGTCAGGTTTGTCTAGGTGGTTAGATGTATCTACGACAACAATCCAAAAATGGACGAAAGAAGGAATGCCAACCATGGTGATTGATGGAGTGACTTTATACGATAAAAGAGCAGTAACACGATGGTTGAAGCAATATGAAAGATAGGTACTCGTATGAATGGTGTTCAGTGGATCAAGATAACAACAGATATATTTGATGATGAAAAAATTCAGCTAATAGAATCAATGCCAGAAGGAGATACTCTTATTGTAATATGGTTTAAAATTCTGGTGCTTGCAGGAAAGCAAAATAATAGTGGCATATTAAGTCTAGGGAACAAGGTTTATTACACAGAAGAGATGCTTTCAACAGTGTTTAGGCGAAAGGCTACATCTGTAAAATTAGCTCTTAGCATGTTTGAAGAATTTGGCATGATAGAAATCATAGATGGCGCTATTACCATTCCAAAATGGGAGAAACATCAGAATATAGATGGACTAGAAAAGATTAGAAAACAAACAAGGGAACGTGTTGCTCGTCATAGACAAAAACAAAAAGCACTAATTACAGGCGAGCCACAACTCGTTTTAGACTGTAACGTTACAGTAACGGATGAAAATGATAATGTAACGCAAGAGATTAAGAACAAGAGTAAGAATAAGAAAGAGATTGAGAATATACTGGATAATAGTTCTAGAAAGCCTGAAACTTATATTCCACCCAAATATTATTCTTTGTTAGAATCCATTTCTTATAAGTACAATGATAGATTTTTGTATCCTAACAATTACACTTTAACACATGCTCAGAAGATGAAGATAGGCGAGTATTTGGCTAGTGGGTATGTAACTAGTGATGAAGTCATTAGCATGATTGAACGGATTCCTGAGGATGCGACTTCTCCTTTAGCGTATTTATTTAAGTCTATGGAGAATTTAAAGCAGGAACGTATGCTGGAGTGCAAAGCTATTGCCCATGAAAATGCCCGAAAGAAGTATATGATAAATGAGTAGATATAGGACTGTTCTAAAGAAATGTTACATCACTGAGGAGCAAAATGAAATAGTGAATAACTTGATTGAAATGACAAATCATCTAAGTTTTTCCTCTTATGCCAGAAAAATGTTATTTAAGAGCTCGCCTATTTATCTTCAATTTGATTTTGAATCTTATCATGACTTTATATTTCAAGTTAGAAGAATTATCAATAACTTACGTCAGTTAGAAAGAATAGCAGAACAAAGTGAGGATTTGGATAATGTAAGGATATTTCACTACTGCGTTGAGCTGATGATAGAATATGAAAAGAAGACAAGTAAACAAGTGAAAGAACTTGTAAAACGACTAAATAAGAAAACGAGGTGATAGGACCATGAGAATAAAATCGGTGTTGAAACAAGTATTTTTGACAGAAGAAGAAAATAAAAAATTAAATGATTGTATGAGGAAAGAAAATATTCGTAATTTTTCTGAGTTTGCTAGAAAAAAATTAATCCGAACAGATTTGAACATTCACAAAGTCTCTTTTGAAGGTTTAGTTCCTTTAACAGAAGAGTTGGAACAGGTAGGAAAGAATATCAATTCTATAGCCCGTCTTGCAACTGTAGTGGGGGAAATAAGCTATGAAAACAAAATGGATATGTCTATTTTGATGCAAAAAATAGTTGATGTGATGGAGGAAAAAGATGTTTATTTTCAAAAGTAATATGGATAAGGATTTCGATCAGATATGTGAATACATATTGAAATTAAAGCGAGCAGAATTATTTCTTCATGGAATTAAACAACAAGATAAAACGAAGGCTCGTTTGTATCATGCGATGCTGGAATACTATGATGCTAACCATAAAAAAGAAAGGCATATGAGGATTTTAAAATAAGAAAGCGCTGTTAAATTGAACAGCGTTTTCTTATATATATATTCTTAAAAAAATGTACACACAAATGACAGTCAAATTGATTTTTGGGATTATTTTATCGAGAAGGAAAGATTTCTCATAATATGACTTTGCGAGCTCAGAGTCTGTATACACACACTCCCAAAATCATCCTAAAATTTGTATACACAAAGTGTATGTACTTTTTGGGATGATTTGAATTTTGGGGAATCCCCAAACCCCTGATGAATTATACGAGCAAAAAAATTTGGGAGTAAGTTTTAGAAAGAACTATTCTAAAGTATTTAAAATCTGACTTTAAGTAAATTTTTTATTATGTGACTATTAGCCTGTCTCACTCCGCTAGGTGCGAGACAAAAAAATACCCGCTATGCGGGTGTGTACTGACCCCCAAAAGTTAGACAGAAAAAATCTAACTTTTGGGGGTCAGTACAAAATCGTTTTTATTGTATAAAGAATATCAAATAGTTTGAGGGTTTTACTTGTCGCTGTATTTCTTCACTATCCTTTTTGTAATACTCCTGCTTTGTTCCTGAAATATCTACAGTGAATACGTCATCCTTGAAGGTATAATTCTCTTTTCGGTTTATGATATTAGAGCCAGTCGGTTCGATTGTTGCACTGTCTTTATCAATTGTAAAGGTGTCGGCCTCTCCTTTGTTGCTATTTCCTTTGTTACCTGAAATGGTAAAGGCAACTTCATTTCTACTCTCGTTTATTCAACGGTATTCGCCATCTAAAGAATTGCTTGATTGGTTAGAGCATGCAATTAAGCAAAATTGTAGATAGAGACACTAAAAGTAATGTGATAAATCTTTTCATTTACATACTTTTTATTTCTATATTATATTAAAGAAACATTACATAAGTAAGACAGTAATTTTTTAGGTTGATCTCTTTCTTTCGGGAAAATCATTATGTTTCGGAAAGTCAAGATTTTGTTATTATTTATGATATACTGGTACCGTAATTATATCCTTACAGAGGTTAAGTAAGGGTTTCAGTACACGTCAATAGATGTCAAAATATTGATTTTAAGCGATTTTTGATTTTTGGAAACTCATTATATCGCACTACAAATCAATAAAAACTGTACCTTTTTTAGATAAATATATTATCTGGATATTGAAGTTAAGCCCTGCTGTCATTTCGATGGCAGGGCTTTTTAATATTTGGTACACTAACTTCTTATCTATATTTTGGTGGATTTTAAGTTGACATCTACAAAGTTTAATGTTAGAATACATTCAAAAATATATTTGAATGAGGTATTTTATGATTCAAAATGTTGTTACTTCAATAATCCTGTATTCTGGGACAGCCGTAGACTTACTTATTATCCTAATGTTATTTTTTGCCAAAAGAAAAAGCAGAAAAGACATCATTAACATCTATTTAGGACAATTTCTAGGCTCTGTTAGTCTAATATTGCTAAGTTTGCTTTTTGCATTTGTCTTAAATTATATTCCTAGTAAAGAGATTTTAGGTTTACTCGGTTTGATTCCAATTTTCCTAGGTCTCAAAGTTTTGCTTTTAGGAGATTCTGATGGAGAAGCTATTGCCAAAGAAGGTTTGCGCAAAGATAATAAAAACCTGATATTTCTAGTCGCTATGATTACTTTTGCAAGTTGTGGTGCTGACAATATTGGTGTCTTTGTTCCATATTTTACTACCTTAAATTTAGCAAATTTGATAGTAGCTTTACTTACCTTTCTAGTCATGATTTATCTCTTGGTTTTTTCTGCCCAAAAATTGGCACAAGTCTCTTCTGTTGGAGAAATTTTGGAAAAATATAGCAGATGGTTTATTGCCGTTGTTTATTTAGGATTGGGGATATATATCCTGATTGAAAATAACAGTTTTGACATACTATGGACTATATTAGGCTAGGAGAGAATATTATGAAAAAAGATAGTATCTGCCAAGTGAATGTTATAAATCAGCAAAATATTACAACCGCAACGAACTACCTTGAAAAGGAAAAAGTCCAAAAATCACTTCGCATTTTAACAAAATTTACCGATAATAAACAGATAAATATCATCTTCTATCTTCTTGCTGTTGAAGAACTCTGTGTCTGTGATATAGCCTGTTTACTAAATCTCAGTATGGCATCTACTTCCCACCATCTTCGTAAACTAGCCAATCAAAACATCTTGGGCACTAGAAGAGAGGGGAAAATTATATATTATTTTATAAAAGATGAGGAAATCAGGGATTTTTTTAATCAACTAGGATAACAACTATTTTTACTACTTTTCCATGATTCTAGGGAGCTACTCTATGAAATTTCGGGTCTTCGGAATATATAGTGGAATTACTTTCTTAATAGTTTAAAAACAACTGGTGTTTAAATCGGATTTTCTGGTGGGATGTTAGGATAATCAATAGTATTATATAAAAGTATCAATCACATACGAGTGATACTTTGGGAAAAAAATAAAATAGTCCAATTTACTTGACCGTGTACTGTGGTACATGGTTTATAATATTCAGGGGGTGAAATAAGATGATTTATCGCATTAGTGAGTTTGCAGATAAATGTGGAGTTAATAAAGAAACGATCAGATATTACGAGCGAAAAAATTTATTACAAGAACCTCACCGAACGGAAGCTGGTTATCGGATATATTCATATGATGATGTTAAGCGTGTTGGGCTTATTAAACGAATACAGGAACTTGGTTTCTCTTTAAGCGAGATTTATAAATTACTTGGTGTTGTAGATAAAGATGAAGTTCGTTGTCAAGATATGTTCGAATTTGTTTCTAAAAAACAAAAGGAAGTGCAAAAACAAATAGAGGATTTAAAACGAATTGAAACTATGTTAGACGACTTAAAACAACGATGTCCAGATGAAAAGCAATTACATTCGTGTCCAATAATAGAAACATTAACATGAGAGATTAATTAACGAAAGGAGCTTTTTTATGAATAAATTTAAGGTAAACATTTCAGGAATGACTTGTACGGGTTGTGAAAAACACGTAGAATCAGCACTTGAAAAGATAGGTGCTAAAAATATTGAGTCTAGTTATCGTCGTGGTGAAGCAGTATTTGAACTGTCCGATGATATTGAGGTTGAAAGTGCAATAAAGGCTATTGCTGACGCAAATTATCACCCGGGCGAAGTAGAAGAAATACAAGTGCAATCGGAAAAAAGGACAGATGTAAGTTTAAATGATGAAGGTAACTATGATTATGATTACATCATCATCGGTTCTGGTGGAGCTGCCTTTTCATCTGCCATTGAAGCCGTTACTTTGAACGCAAAAGTGGCTATGATTGAGCGTGGAACGGTGGGTGGAACTTGCGTTAATGTCGGATGCGTTCCTTCTAAGACCTTATTAAGAGCAGGGGAAATCAATCATCTAGCAAAAAATAATCCATTTGTGGGATTACACACTTCGGCTTCAAATGTTGATTTAGCGCCATTAGTAAAACAAAAGAATGATTTAGTAACCGAGATGCGAAATGAAAAATATGTGAATTTAATTGATGATTATGGTTTTGAATTAATAAAAGGTGAAGCAAAATTCGTAAATGAAAATACAGTTGAAGTAAATGGCAATCAAATCACAGCCAAAAGATTTTTAATAGCTACAGGTGCTTCTTCAACTGCACCTAATATTCCCGGATTAGATGAAGTAGATTATTTAACAAGCACTAGCTTATTGGAATTAAAGAAGGTTCCAAATCGTCTTACCGTAATTGGTTCAGGATATATCGGCATGGAATTAGGACAACTATTTCATAACCTCGGGTCAGAAGTCACTTTGATTCAAAGAAGCGAGCGTCTATTAAAAGAATACGATCCTGAAATTTCAGAAGCCATTACTAAGGCCTTAACAGAACAGGGAATTAATTTAGTAACAGGTGCAACCTATGAACGAGTTGAGCAAGATGGAGACATTAAAAAAGTTCATGTTGAGATAAATGGTAAAAAGCGAATTATTGAAGCAGAACAATTGCTAATTGCCACTGGAAGAAAACCAAATACAGAATCATTAAACTTACATGCAGCAGGCGTTGAAGTTGGTTCCCGTGGTGAAATTGTCATTGATGATTATCTTAAAACGACCAATTCCCGAATTTATTCAGCTGGAGATGTCACTCTCGGTCCCCAATTTGTTTATGTAGCTGCTTATGAAGGTGGACTTGCTGCTCGTAATGCAATCGGAGGACTAAATCAAAAGGTCAATTTAGAAGTGGTTCCAGGCGTTACGTTTACTTCTCCATCGATTGCAACGGTTGGTTTAACGGAGCAACAGGCAAAAGAAAAAGGATATGAAGTGAAAACATCGGTATTGCCGTTGGATGCTGTTCCAAGAGCGCTCGTTAATCGGGAAACAACAGGTGTTTTCAAATTAGTGGCAGACGCGAAAACATTGAAAGTGTTAGGGGCGCATGTAGTGGCAGAAAACGCAGGAGACGTAATTTATGCAGCAACATTAGCTGTGAAATTCGGTTTAACTGTTGGAGATCTGAGAGAAACGATGGCTCCATATCTAACAATGGCAGAAGGATTGAAGCTGGCTGTCCTAACTTTTGATAAAGATGTTTCGAAATTATCTTGCTGTGCAGGCTAAGGGAACTTTTTTACAACTCCCTATTCAAGTGAACCAGCTAATGCTTTAAGGGATTTTCTAAGTGCATTTGTGGTCACAAAAATAATTTAACACTGATGATTTCGACATCAAATCTATAATTGATACCTTAACACCGCAGAGTAATAAAGGATGAATAATATGTCAGACTTATTATCCTTACCAGACATTAAAACAATAGAACCGCCACAAGAAAATGAAACCGATATGATGTTTAAAGTTGAAGCAGTCGGACCACCTGAATGTTGTCCTGAATGTGGTTTTGACAAGTTGTACAAACACAGTTCAAGAAATCAACTAATTATGGATTTGCCCATTCGTTTAAAGCGAGTGGGCTTACAATTGAACCGTAGACGATACAAGTGTCGTGAATGCGGATCTACCTTCTGGGAACGCCTAATATCTGTAGATGAAAAGCGTAGTATGACCAAAAGGCTTTTAAAGTCCATTCAAGAGCAATCCATGTCTAAGACCTTTGTAGAAGTCGCAGAAAGCGTTGGTGTTGACGAAAAAACCATTAGGAACGTTTTTAAGGACTATGTGGCACTCAAAGAACGTGAATACCAGTTTGAAACTCCTAAGTGGCTTGGGATAGACGAGATACATATTATCCGTAGACCTCGGCTTGTATTGACTAATATTGAACGCAGGACTATTTATGACATCAAGCCTAACCGTAACAAGGAAACAGTCATCCAACGTCTTTCAGAAATCAGTGACAGGACTTACATTGAGTACGTCACAATGGATATGTGGAAGCCCTACAAAGACGCAGTGAACACTATCCTTCCACACGCTAAAGTTGTCGTAGATAAGTTTCATGTAGTTAGAATGGCTAATCAAGCCTTAGATAACGTCAGAAAGTCTTTGAAAGCCCATATGAGCCAAAAAGAAAGACGTACCTTATGCGTGAAAGGTTTATCCTTCTAAAGCGTAAACACGATCTAAATGAACGTGAATCATTCCTCTTAGATACTTGGTTAGGTAATCTTCCTGCTTTAAAAGAAGCCTATGAACTCAAAGAAGAGTTTTACTGGATATGGGATACTCCTGATCCAGATGAAGGTCATCTTCGTTATAGTCAATGGAGACACCGTTGTATGTCCAGCAACTCTAAAGACGCATATAAAGACCTCGTGAGAGCCGTAGACAACTGGCATGTTGAAATATTCAACTACTTTGATAAAAGGCTCACTAATGCTTATACGGAGTCAATTAACAGCATTATTAGGCAGGTAGAGCGAATGGGTAGAGGTTACTCGTTTGATGCCTTACGAGCCAAAATCCTTTTCAATGAGAAGCTCCATAAAAAGCGTAAGCCACGATTTAATTCAAGTGCTTTCAATAAAGCTATGTTATACGATACTTTCAATTGGTATGAAGTGAATGATCACGACATTACAGACAACTTAGGTGTCGATTTTTCCACACTTATTAAGAATTTGGAGAAGGGTGATTTATAAGCCCTTTTCCACCATAAAATCCGAATACCCGAAATTTTTTGATGAAAATTACTCACAAGAAATAATATATAGAACTGTTTAAATATCTTCAGGATAGAAAAAGAAATTGTCCAGGCACGAAGAAACTGTATATTTGTTGCTAAACTGTACATCATCTTTATGATACGGTATTTCGTATTTCTCAACTACATAAGCTCCGAAAACTAAAATGTGATAACCCTTTGATAACCTCTCGATTTTCAAAAGGATTATATATGTAAATATTGAGGATTTATCTCTTAAAATTACTTGATTTTAGTGATAATTTACCATAAATATCATAATGTAGAAAAAACCAGGTCTTAAGAAAGCTCGTAAAGCATCACAATTCTCAAAACGTTAATCAATACGATTATATCAACGTTTACAGACATTCAAGAATTTTCTCTTGGATGTCTTTTTTTGTCTAAAAATCAAGAGTTTCCCTAAAAATTTCCACCATTGATTTTTACAGCAGAAATATGAAATATTTTTAATACATATTTTTAAAAATTCTCGATCTTATTTTTAGTATAAAAGTTATAATATCTTTTGCTGAATATTTGCTAAAGTGATAGTCAAAATACAAAACTACTCTCAAAAAGTGAGATTAAAAGTCTCATTTTTTGAGAGTAGTTTGTTGATATAAAAGTAAAATTTATTTGATAGAGGAGAGCATATTAACTTTAAAGTATACTTTACCTTATTTCTCTATATAATTACAAACATTATTAATCTGTTCGTGAATTTCTGTACCAAATTTTTTTTCAAAAAATGCACTTCCGATTGTAAATGCCCAAGGATTTGTATCAATTACTTCATTCAATCGTTCATAACAATCAATACTTCCGGCCAAACAGACGGGAGCTTGTATGGCTTGAGTAAAAGCATTATTTAGCTTCAAGGGGTCGCCAGTATAACGGTAACCTAGTAAGTCAAAGCCATAGACCCCTTTTTTTAAGTATTCTTTCGCCTGAGAAATCATATTTTCTATAGTACCTTCCAAAATAGATGGACGCTCTTTAATTTCTCCTACGAATGGCATGTACTTTATGTTATTCTCTTTACAAAACTCGTTGATTGAATCAAAGTAGACAGTCCCCATTAAAACATCGCATCCGCACTCTTTTGCAATTCGTGCACCTTGAAGACCATTCTCTTCATCGTATTCCACAACTTCAAGAAAAGTAGTTTTACCGTAAGACTTCATTTCTGAAAATAAAGACTTCATTTCCGAAATTGGAAGTGGTTTTTCTTTAAATCCCCAGAATTCGGCTTTGGTGTTCTTACATGATTCGAAGATTTCTCGTGCATTTTCAATTGTGTGATCATTATGCGTCAGCATAACAATTAATTTAGGTGAGTTCATAAATGTTCCTTTTGATGTTAATTCTAAGTTCTTTTTCTTAAAAATAAAAGTACTTAGGTTACTGTCTAATCATTTCTTTAGGAATGAGTTTCGGATCGTACATGACTTTTGAATGATTTTTCAAAATAAGCTCTTTTTCCAAAGTTTGTTCAGTTATTCTATCAAGTTTTTCACGATAAATCATGGAGTTGCGATAGTAATAATTGCCTTCTTTTTTGAAATGATGATTTTCTTCAACTATCTGATAAGTGAACGGAAATTGTGATTCACTTCTTAATTCCCCGAAGAGAATCTCATTTTCAGTCCATGTTCTCAATTGAATAAGTTGGTCAGTATTATTTTTAAAACGATAGTCCTGATGATTATACTGTACAGAAGTTCCATTCGCAAATGGTTTCCGAGTCCCCTTATCAGGGTCTAATGCATCAGAGTGAGAATGAAATTCTGTAATTTTCATAGGACTATGAACAATTAAAAGATGAAGCAAGTTAGCTAAATTACATAGCCCTCCGCCAATATCAGGTTCTACTTTCCCATTAATAATAACTCGCCCTTCCTGGTATCCTTTTTTCTTCGTTGTATTACCAACTAAACTCCAAAAAGAAAATTCTTCTCCTGGATGAATGATAATGTTATTTAGATTTTTACTAGCAATCTGTATGTTAGTAGCTTTTCCTTTTTGAAGATTAATATCAATTCCAGGACCATGTTTTATCAGTTGAGTAGAATATGATGAAACTAAGTTGGGTAATATCTTTTCTTGACGAATCTTAGAGAATTTTTTTCCTTGTTTAAGGTTCTGTATATGTCGTTTTAGATTTTCTTTTTTTAAAGAGATTTTATATGTTGTAGGACTAATTTCACAAAATAATAGATCCTTATTCCAAAAAACCATGTTGTTTCTCCTTTTTGATCACATCTAAATTTTTATTTTTTTGTCTCAAAAATGGGTAAGTATGAAGTATTAATTTTTCAACCCATCGTTTTTTACCAATTCCGCCTTCTTTAGGATCATATAAAAAATCAACCAAGATAGTGGAGATATTTGCCCGACTAGCTCCCAGAACATCTGTAAAAAGTTGATCTCCAATCATAACTGTTTCAAATGGTTTTAGCTGCATCATGTCAAGAGCTTTTTTAAAGTTCTTAGGATTTGGTTTTTCCGAAAGTGGGATAAAAGGCACAGATAAGTGTTGATTAAATTGTGTGATTCTTTCTTCGTCGTTGTTTGACAAAAGAAAAATTTGGAAACCAATGGCTTTGAGATTTTGAAAAAGTTCAATAACTTGTTCTGTAGCGGGGGCGCCATGCATCACAAGAGTTTGATCGATATCAAAAATTAATCCTTTAAAACCAAGTTGATATAATCTTTGATAGGGGATATCAAAAACAGTTTTTGCTCGTGCTGCTGGCATGAATGGAAACATATTGTGTAAAGCCTTTCATTGAATATATAACAATAATTCTAGCACATATATAGAACAAGGTCAATACCACTATTAAGTGTGTAGCAGAAATAGATATTCCTAGTAGACAACCGTCCACTTTTTTTATATAATAAAATTAAACCTTTTTGGTTGAGTTTTAAAAATATGGATTCAAGTATCGATTAGTCTTTCTAAGGGAGATAATGTCCATTAAATTATCATAATAGGAGGTGAAGTATGTATCAGCCAGAAAAATTAAAGGCTCGGAGGAAAGAGTTAAAACTGACACAGAGGGAAATTGCAGAGAAACTTGGGATTAGTTTCCAGGCTTACTCAGCTTGGGAACGTGGAATCAAAGAACCGTCTAAGGAGAAGGTAGCCCAGTTAGAGAACATTTTAAAGGTATCCAAAGGATATTTTACTCAGATCGAGATTGTCCGTCTCTACCATAGCCTCTCCAAGCAAGGGCAGGAGAAGGTTGTTCTCTATGCTCGCAACCTATCTCAAGAGGAGAAAGCCCAGAAAGTAACAGCGATGCCAGAGCGCCTCTACGAGTACCGTGTTTATGAACGCATGTCAGCAGGGATTGGGGCTTCGGTCTACGATGATCAGAATTTTGATACGGTTTACTTTAATGAGGAGTTGGCTCATGATTTTGCGTCATGGGTGTCTGGGGACTCCATGGAACCTAAATACCAAAATGGTTCAGTAGCTCTGATTCGAGAGACAGGATTTGACTATGACGGGGCGGTTTATGCAGTGGTTTGTAACAACCAGACCTATATCAAGCGGGTTTATCGTGAGGAAGATGGCTTGCGTCTGGTCTCTATCAATCCTAAATACAAAGATATTTTCATCTCCTATGAGGAAGATCCTCGGATTGTGGGGATTATCGTTGGGAACTTTGTGCCGATGGAGGGCTAGACTATGGGCTACTTTGATTATTCCAGAGAGCCCAAAAGTGACATTGCCTTTGTCGATATGAAATCCTTTTATGCTAGTGTTGAGTGCGTGAAAAGGGGATTACATCCGCTGAAAACCTCGCTTTGTGTCATGAGTCGAGCGGATAATTCAACTGGTCTTATCCTAGCCTCCTCTCCCCTGTTTAAGAAGATTTTTGGCAAGTCAAATGTTGGTCGGGCCTATGATTTGCCTTTTGATATCAAAACGCGAAAATTTTCCTATTATAATGCTCGAAAGCAAGGGCTACCTACCGACTCAGACTATGTTCGCTACATCGAAGATTGGGCTCAAGTTACCTTGATTGTCCCTCCTCGAATGGACGAGTACATTGCAGTCAATATGGAAATCCAGCGAATCTTTCAAAACTATGGCAGTCCAGATGATATTTATCCTTACTCTATCGATGAGGGCTTTATTGACCTAACTAGTTCGCTCAACTATTTCATCCCAGCTAAGAGTCTCTCTCGCAAAGACAAGCTGGATCTGCTTTCTGCCCGTATTCAGAGGGATATTTGGAGGCAGACAGGGATTTACTCTACAGTAGGTATGTCCAATGCCAATCCCTTACTAGCCAAGTTGGCTCTGGATAATGAAGCCAAGCACACTCCGACCATGAGGGCCAACTGGTCTTACCAGGATGTGGAAGAGAAGGTCTGGGCAATCCCTAAGATGACGGATTTTTGGGGAATTGGCAGACGGATGGAGAAACGCTTGCATGCTCTGGGGATTTATTCCATCAAGGAATTGGCAACCAGCAATCCCGACCAGCTAAAGAAAGCTCTGGGGCAGGCTGGTCTTCGTTTGTGGTTTCATGCTAACGGAATTGATGAGAGCAATGTTCATAAGCCTTATAAAGCCAAATCCAAGGGCTTGGGGAATTCTCAAATCTTGCCGAGAGACTACGTGAAGCTACGTGATATTGAAATTATTCTCCGGGAAATGGCGGAGCAGGTGGCTATTAGATTGAGAAGGTCTGGCAAGAAAACAACCCTTGTCTCTATCTATGTCGGTTTCTCTAAACAGGAGGTCAGGTCGTCTATTCACACACAAATGAAGGTCGAACCGACCAATAATACAGCTGTCTTAACGGATTATGTTTTGAAGTTATTTCATAACAAATACACTTCAGGAGCAGTCAGAAGTGTTGGAATCAACTATTCAGGATTTGTGGATGAGTCCTTTGGTTTGATATCTCTCTTTGATGATGTTGACAAGTTAGAAAAAGAAGAAAGGCTCCAGACGGCCATTGACTCCATTCGGGAACAATTTGGTTTCACTTCCCTTTTAAGAGCAAATGCACTGGAAGAAGCCTCTAGGAGTCTTGCTAGAAGCAAGCTGATTGGGGGACATTCTGCTGGAGGATTAGATGGATTAAAATGATTGATCGTTCTTATTTACCTTTTCAATCTGCGCGAGATTATCAAGATCCAGGTATGCAGAAGTGGATGGGATTTTACCTTTCAGAACACACCAGTTCGCTCAGTGAAGAAAAAAGTCGTGTTGATTTTTCGACGGATTTGACTCCAGATGAGAAGTTTCACTTGCTTTCTCAGCTTTATGTTGGCCAACTTAGGGGAAATTTTGTGCTAAAGGAAAAGAAGCAGAAAATCACTATAATCGGTGTGGTGAGAGAGTTATCACATCAGACTCTATCTATTAGGACAAACGAGGGATATAGGTTGATAGATGTTGCAGATATCCTAGAAATTCGGCTGTGGGAGGAGGGAGTTTATGACTAGAAAAGAGCTGTATGAAAACAAACTGCAGATGGATTACTTTTCATATAACTATATTCGTTTTGAAGAGGATTTTCAAAAATACTCTGCCATGAACGTACCCTTGACTTTCTTGATTGATGACATCCTACGAACCATGGCGATGAATCAGAAAAACTACTTTGTTTTAAACAAGGAAAATGCCAAGGATGGGCGGGAGCATAGCTTTTATTTTAGGGTGGTAACGGAAAAAGCGTGTCCTAGAAATAGGACCTATGTATATGCTGGGATTAAAAATAGTGGCCAGTAGATTTGGTAGGAGATGAGCTCGTTCTCTGGTGTACACCATTGTAGTTATCTGCGGAGAGCTTGCAGCAGATTATTATGGTATTTCTGATTAAATCAGATAAGAGCTCCATCTTTTTGGATGATTGTGTACTTGATATCGTAGTTGAATTCGAAAATACTTATCCCAAATAATCATTCTGTTTTATAGATACTAAGATATCCATAGAAATTTATGGATATTTTTTGATTTATATATAGAAAAAGAGAAGACCGGCTGGTCTTCTCTTTGGGGGAACTAGAATCATTGAAAAGAATTAAGTAAAGATTTTAATTAGTCTTTGAAATTCTTTTGGAAGATGAGTAGAGACAATACTGAAGTAATAGCAGCCAAGAATAAGAAGGCATTTGCTTCTTGCTCTCCAGTTTCTGGGAGTTGTTTTTCCTTGTCTTGTTTAACTGTAGTAGCAACAGGTGCTTTTTCATCTTTTCTTGGTGAATCTTCTGTTACAACTGCAGGAGCTGGTTTTTCAGTTTCTCTAGGTAGAACATACTCAGGGAGAGTCACAACTGGTGGCGCCTCTGTTCCTATAGAACTTTGTTTAGTTCCAACCTCAATTACTCTATCTAGAGCTGGAGTTGATTCAGTTTGAACTATCTTACGATTGCTACCATCTACTTCGACATACTCGATTATAGCACCATCTTTCCCTTCTGCTAGAACTTTCTCTTTTCCTTTATCTAAGTTTGGATTTTCATGACGGATAGTCTTGAATGGTACTGCCTTCTTGACAATATCCAAACTTGGAAGTTTAAAGACAAGGTCCTTAACTCCTTCTTCAGGACTTGAAGAAGTAATTGGTTTTTCAGGTTCTTTTGGTAGAAGGTACTCAGGAAGAGTCACAACTGGTGGAGTATCTGTTCCTACAGAACTTTGTTTAGTCCCAACTTCAATCACTCGGTCTAGAGCTGGAGTTGATTCGGTTTGAACTACCTTACGATTGCTGCCATCTACTTCGATATACTCGATTATAGCACCATCTTTCCCTTCTGATAGAACTTGTTCTTTCCCTTTGTCTAATTGTGGATTTTCGCGACGGATAGTCTTGAATGGTACTGCCTTCTTAACAATCTCCAAACTTGGGAGTTGGAAGACAAGCTCTTTAACCCCTTCTTCAGGACTTGAAGAAGTAATTGGTTTTTCAGGTTGTTTCGGTTCAACCGGTTGTTCTGGTTGGCTAGGTTGCAATTGCTTGATTTGTTCAAGAGCCTTATTGAGAGCTTTATTGACATCTTCTTGAGTCTTAGCCTCTTGAATGGCTGCGATTGCTTTATCAGTAATTTCAACTAATTTTTTCTTAGCATCGTTGTTAGCACCAAGCTCAGCCACTTTTTTCTCGATAGCTTCAGTCAGGCTAGCCATAGCCTTATCATAATTGATTTCAGGCTGTTCCGGTTGTTTTGGTTCAACTGGTTGTTCTGGTTGGCTAGGTTGCAATTGCTTGATTTGTTCAAGAGCCTTATTGAGGGCTTTATTGACGTCTTCTTGAGTCTTGGCTTCTTGGATAGCTGCGATTGCTTTATCAGTAATTTCAACTAATTTCTTCTTAGCATCGTTGTTAGTACCAAGTTCAGCCACTTTTTTCTCGATAGCTTCAGTCAGGCTAGCCATAGCCTTATCATAATTGATTTCAGGCTGTTCAGGTTGTTTCGGTTCAACTGGTTGTTCTGGTTGGCTAGGTTGCAATTGCTTGATTTGTTCAAGAGCGTTATTGAGGGCTTTGTTGACGTCTTCTTGAGTCTTGGCTTCTTGGATAGCTGCGATTGCTTTATCAGTAATTTCAACTAATCTCTTCTTAGCATCGTTGTTGGCACCAAGCTCAGCCACTTTTTTCTTGATAGCTTCAGTCAAGCTAGTCATAGCCTTATCGTAATTGATTTCAGGCTGTTCCGGTTGTTTTGGTTCAACTGGTTGTTCTGGACTTGTTTCGTCTCCAGGTTTTCGGTAATTTTCGTCTTTGCTAAGAATATCTTGCAAAGCAGTGACTGTTGACATCACATCTTGTACATTTACAGTATCAGAACTTAATTGTGCAGTGAGTTTATCAAGATTAGACTTGAACGCTTGGCGTGCAGTTGCTGTATTTTTCAAACCACTTGGATCAAAGTTAGATAAGTCGTCTTTCCATTTAGAGAGAGATTGAAGGATTTGTGTTTTGCTGTAGAGTTCACTTCCTTCACCACGAGTGATGAATTGATCCACCTGGATACCGATGTTTCGAGACAAATCGTTTCGATCAGGATCTAGTTGAAGGGTGACTGCGTGCAAGTTTTCATCAAGACCTTTTAGGCTAACCAGAGTTTGATTGCCTTGACGTTGAGCAGCGTGACCGCTAAAGTATTTCTTGCCCTCAATAGTCGACGCATTTCCCATGCCGTCTTGGTAAGGAACTTCTTTGCCATCTAGGAAGACTTTGTAGATACCATGATTTGGATCAACATAGCCCTTGATATCAAGTCCAGTACCGTAGAAGTAGGCTGTGACAGTTGTCTTTTTCTTTTGTTCATCAGTTAAGCGACCAAAGGAAGCCCAAGACTCCGTTTTTTGGTACTTGTCTGCTGAATTGGTTTCATGGTGCCAGCCAGGACTGTAATCCAACTGACTAGCTTGGTCATCATAACTTGTTTGATCCTTGATCAGCAATTCAGCTTTCATCACTTGGATGGTTGCATCGGTAGCAAAACCGAGCAGGGCACCATCAGTGACAGAAGTGAGCTTGGCTTTGAAGTCAAAGATAGAGTCGGCTTGTTCTGTAAAGTCAATCGTTGGGATGGTAACAGTCTTTTCTGTTTCTCCATCTTCAAAAGTCACATCTTGAGTTGTATCTTGGTAAACTTTACCGTGAACCCCAGTTCCAGGTTCTGTGATGAAGCGAACAGTAGCAGTACCCTTGCTTCCACCAACACGTTTAATTTTAACAGTGACTGGTTTTCCTTTTTCGACTTCGTAAGAAGTTGCTTCAAGCTCAAACATACCCTTGCTGTTATTGTTTAGAGTGTAGATTCCTTCTGTAGCAATTGGTTCACCTGTTTTATTAACAAGGGTAATGGTATGTTGGCCAGGTGCTAAATCGTCTGTTTCATATACTTTTTGGCTGCGTTTACGGCTAGTGTTCTTAGTTTGCACATCCGCAACTTTTTGGCCATCAACGTAGACGGACATTTCTCCATGACCTGGGTCAACTGTAGAGACGACATAGGCCTTGGTTCCTGTGAAAGTATAGCTTACTTTGGCATCTTTTTGATTGGTCCACATAGAAGTGCCACGAACACCTTCAGATTCATTGTACCAAGTTGTACCGGCTGTATCCGCTGTTGTATTTGAGTGGTATTCAAGTCCAAGAGGGTAGCCGTCTGTCTTTTCGATACTACTTGGTGTCTTGTAGACTGAGAAGTTGGTTAGGATTGGTGTGGCTTGTGAGCCAGTAATCGTAACTCGAATTTTTTGTGCTTCTACAGGTTGACCTTGAATCAAACGACGATAACCTACGGTTGAACCTTCACCATATGGAACCCAGCGTCCGTTGATTTCGACTTCAATCTTGAATCCAGAAATACGTTGTCCTTTGGCAATATCTTCTTTGAGTTCTACGACGTCAAAACGTCTCTTTTGTCCCAAATCGACTGTGAAGCTACCTGTTGTGGCATCATTTGAAAGAGCCCAGCTAGTATCATCTTTACCGTCTGTAAGGTGGCTTTCTTTGTAGAGATGGTTCTGACGAGTCGAGCTTGCTGTTACAGTTGCTCCTTTGGCAAAGTCAGTCGCATACATTTGATCTAGAGTCGCTTTGAATTCTTTCAAGCGAGCCACGTCAGTATCTGCGAATTTACCTTCTTTGTTTGGTGGAATGTTGAGAAGAAGTGGCGTTCCACGACCAACAGACTTGAAGTAGATATCCATCAATTCTTTGAGGGATTTTGGTTGCTGGTTATCGTGGTAGAACCAGCCAGAGCGGATGGAAACATCTGCTTCTCCTACAGAGTACATATCTCCGTCAGGGTCACCGTGGTTAAGGTATTCGTTCTTAACATTTTCGGTAATGTTTGCTTTCTTGACCTTATGCCATACAGGGTCACCGGCGATACCACGCTCATTTCCAATCCAACGGATACTTGTTGGTTCGGCAGAGAAGATAGCGATATCTCCTTCAGCTTCCTTGATATATTTGAACCACTCATCAAAAGTGTAGGTTACTTTCTGGGCACCGCTACCGCGTGCTCCATCCATCCAAACTTCGATAAATTTACCCTTATTACCGTATTTTGGATTACCAAGGATTTCTTTTAGTTGATTGAGGTAGTATTCGTTGTATTCTTTTTGAGTAGCTACCTTATATTTAGGGCTATTAACATCCCATGGTGATAGGTAAACACCCATGTTCATATCGTATTTAGTAGCCGATTTAGAGATTTCTTCTAAAAGGTCACCCTTTCCATCTTTCCATGGACTTGCAGCTACGGTATGATTTGTATATTTAGATGGGTAAATAACGAAACCATCGTGGTGTTTGACAACCATAATAGTTCGTTTAAAGCCAGTTTCCTTTAGAGTACGGATCCATTGATCTGTATCTAAGTTAGTTGGATTGAAGTTTTTAGGGTCTTCATTTCCGTGTCCCCATTCAGAATTAGTATAAGTATTCATACCATAGTGGATGAAGGCGGCTAATTCTTCCTTGTGATAATCAAGTTGAGCCTTGCTTGGAAGGGGACCGTGATTTCCGATTTCTGTTTCCTTATCTTCTGGATGAGCAGCAGGTAAAACAGTTGAAGTCGGATTAGAGCTATCAGAGATTTTTTCGTATTCAAAGACGACATCATTCACACCCTTGTGCTGGATGCTGGCTTCTAAGCGTGGAGTGATTGCGCGGTAGCCTGCGATTTCTTTTGCTTCAAAAGTGTTTACAAAAGAAACATCGTATTCTTTTCCGTCATTATTATCAGTAACAACATCTGCTAATTCTTGCTCTGAGCCTTTCAAACGATAATGAATGGCAAATGAACCTTTATTCACTTTATAAACCACCTTGATGACCCGTGTTCCTGGAGCTGTTTTGCTGACGACGTTGTAGGTCCACTCATCTTTGAGTTGTTTGTTGATTTCGACGCCATCAATAGAGACAATCTGGTATTTCTCTTGATTTTTTGTATAGAAGTCAGTCTTAGCGATTTCTTTTTTGAAGTTATAATCAAAAGCTGTTCCAACTTCAGTTTTTTCAACAAAAGTATCATCAGTTTTGATTGGATTACCAGTTTCATCTACGTGTTGAACAACTACACGTCCGTAATCGATTCCTTTAATGAGTGTCGCAACACCATTTTCATCGAAAGAATATTGATTTTCGCCAATAACAGCCGTTTTATTTCGGAACATTTCTCCTTCAGGAGTAAAGTAATATCGTTTTCCGTTATCACCTTGGTACCAACCTTTGACGCCATATTTTGCGATAATATCTTTTACCCATTTGACTTGCTCAGGTGAGAGGACGATTCCGCCGCCGAAACGGTCTTTGTCGGGGATGCCGTTTTCAATTGTGCCGTGTTGGTGAACACCGACTACTTTACCATCACCGTTGATAATACCAGCACCTGAAAGGCCTGAAACAGAAGTCATATGATAGGTGATGCCTTTTGAGCCTTTATCATCATAATTATCAACAGATTTCACGACACCATCAGCCTTGTAAAGTTGACCAGCTACAATTGGTTTTTTGAGCTCAGGTGAGCTTGAATCAGTTGGATACCCAATCGTGCTAACAGGGTCCCCTGGTTGATAGGTTTTGTTTTCTGCCAAAGGAACAAAGGTGGCAGCTTTATTTGGACTAGCGATTTGAAGAGGAACAGGTGCTACAACAGCAGCCAAGTCATTTTGATATCCTTTTCCAAATTCTTTCTTGTTCCAAAAATGAATATCTTCTTCTTTGAAAAGAGTAGTATTACCCGTTACAGGCTGAGAATTGCGAACAGCAGAATTAGAACCGAGGTTATAGTAAAACTTAGCAGAATCTCCGCCTCGAATATGTCCTTCTTTTGTATCACGGTTTGATTCTAAAAAGTTGTGGGCAACAGTCAAGATGACATTTGGTGCCACAAAAATACCAGAACCAGACACGATATAGCGTTGGGAACCACCATTGTAAATAGTGTAAATCATACTAGCAGCAGTAGCAGGTTGTCCTTCATAAGGGACGTGCTTCAAATCTAGACCACCGTTGATAATTGCACGATTACCATTTTCAGCTTCTTTTGGAAGTTCTTCCTTGTTTTTTAGAATGCTTTCTGTCTCAACTTTAGGACTATCCTTCTTGTCTACGATTGCTGAAGTATCTATGTTTTTCACGGGTGCATCAGGATAAGCTTGATCGTGGATTTCTTCAGGAAGCAAGTCAGTAGTTTTAGTATCTGCTACAGATTTTTCTTCTACTGGTTTAACAGTTTTTTCTGATTTCTCTGCTTGCTCTGACTCTTGAGGTGTAGAAATTACAGGACTTTCATTTTTGACTTCTGGTTTGGTTTTTTCAGCTTCGGCCAATTTTTCTACATTTGGTTGAGAGCTTGTAGTTTCAATTTTTGCTTCGTCAGCTAGTGCTGTACCAGATGCAAAAAAAGCGAGCCCAACCATAACCGAAGCAACACCAACGGTTAATTTTCTGATGCTAAAAGTTTGCTCTTTTTCAAAAAGGTATCGATTCATAATGTACTCCTAGTTTGAATCAAGACAGTCAGCTACTGTCTGAGCCCAAGTATGACTTGGAAACGATTTTCTTTAGCGATAGTTAGATTTTGTGCAATAGTTTGAGACTAATCCCCTCCTGTTTAAGCGCTTTCATTTTAGAATAAAAAAATTAAAATTGTTATCTTAATCTTTAAAATAACCTAAAAACTTTAACATAACAAATATACTAAATTGTTCCAAGAAATGCAATAGAGAAAGTAAACCTAATTTAAAGAAATTCTTTCACTTTTTAAAGAAAAAATACNTCCTTTCAAGAATTAAACTGAATGAAAGAATGTATTCAAAAAAAGTCAGAGTAATTTTTGTATCGCCTCTTCAATTTGTTTTGGGTCTGTTTTTGAAGAGAAGCGTTCAAAGACCTGCCCATCACGACCGATGAGAAACTTAGCGAAATTCCATTCGATTCGTTTTCCTAGTGGGCCAGATTTCTGGTCTTTCAACCAAATATAGAGAGGGTCCGCTTCTTTACCGTTGACTTTGACCTTGGCAAAACGAGGAAAAGTAGTCTGATAGTGTAGGCTACAGAAGGTGTTGATTTCCTCTGGGCTACCTGGTGCTTGTCCCATAAACTGATTGCAAGGGAAGTCTAAAATCTCAAAACCTTGTTCTTGATAGCGATCATAGAGTTCTTGAAGTCCTTGGTACTGGGGCGTTAAACCACATCCAGTAGCAGTGTTGACAACCAAGAGAATCTTACCAAGATAGGTATTTAGTGGGGTTTCTTGATTGTCTTGGTTCAAGACTGAAAAATCGTATAGTGAAGTCATTGCTTGCTTTTCTCCTTCTGTTTGGTATTTTTAGGAGTTTTCTCCTCCTGTAGTGATAGAAATCCGTAGGTCAGGGTTCCAAAAATGCTACCTATAATGAGGCCATACATCAGTAAAGGAACACTTTTATCGAATTGCATGAGGAGCTTCACAAAATCTGAAAGGGACATCTGCTGAACGAAGACTTTATGAAAGATGAGTAGGATAAAGAAGCCAATCTGAATACCGATAAACACAATCCAGCTTCGGAATTTGATTTGGGCTTTGCTGTAGGTTTTGAGAATGATTTCTGATTTGTCATCCTTTTCAAGATGAAGCTCTTGGACGGCTTTTTGAGCTTTTATACTCATGAACAAAATGAGTCCAAAATAGATGTAGGGCATAACATTTCGAACAATTTCTATAAAGCTTCCGAACAAAATATAGAATAGGAAGAGAATGAAGGAAGAGTAAAAGATTTGGATCATGGAACGGGCGCAAGCCTTGTAGATAACCTCTTGACGGCATTCATCAAAAGGCCCTTGGATATGAAAGAAATTTCGAAGTAGGCGAGTTGTTAAATCTTCTTTTTTCATGGGTGATTTCTCCTAAATGAACGATGCTATTTTGTTTCTTTTACGAATTGATAGAGATAATAAAGATAAGTAATAGAAGAAAGGATAGCGATAGTTAGCAGTATATAATATTTCCAATTGCTTGAAATGAGCGTTAGTTGTGGTAAGGATAGAATCATAAAGAATAGTGCTAAGTTGAGTATGCGCGTTTTTTGGGAGTCAATCTTTAGATAAGTCAATCCTTTGTTGAGTGCTGGAACAAAGACTGGAAGGAGGACTATATCGTAGATTGGCAAGTTCCCTGAAACGATGATGAAGATGAACAGTGAAGCAAATAAAAGATGATAGGTAAGTAAAGTTACTAGTGATTTTATAAGGCACCTCCTAATCCTCATCTTGATCTTTCTTAGCTTTTTCAATGCGACGGGAGATGAGGAACTGTATACTCGCTCCGAAGAAGATAGAACCGAGAATGCTTGATACACCATTTCTTATAGTGAGGAGAGAATGAAAATAGTCCTGACCTTCACCTATGAGTATACTGAGAAGAGGAGTTATAAAAAACATCCATAGACCAAAGAACAAACCTGCTTTAAGACCTGGGTAGTATAGTTGCTTACTTTCTTTCTCGCTCAGCATATCTGGATCAATAGCTGTAATCCCTGTTTTTTTCATTTGGTAGGTGACATAGCCAGCAGAGATGAGGGCAATCACTAAAATCAGAGGAGGATAGATTAGAGACACTTCTTGAGGGTATTTATAGGCCAGAAGGAGTGGAATAAGATTTCCGAAAATCATCAGATAAAAGAGGACGATAAAGACTTGGTTCCCAATACGATTGGCCTCACGCCGTTTGTATTCGTCAAGGGGACCAGAAATACCGTATGTGCGTTTGATGAGTTTTTCAGTGAAGGTTTCTTTTTTCATGAGTTGGCTCCTTTTTTAAAAATTATCCTCCCAAAAGAGACTGTTGAGGTCAGTTTGGAGGCTGCGGGCGAGATTGAGACAGAGTTCCAGAGTTGGGTTGTACTTGTCGTTCTCAATCATATTGATGGTTTGTCTCGAGACACCGGTATCCTTGGCTAGTTCGAGCTGGGAAATACCTAGTTCCTTGCGAAATTCTTTCACACGATTCATCTGGTCTCCTTTCTGATTCATGTCGCATATATTTGACTATATTATATTCTTCTATGAAATAGATGTCAAGCATATTTGACATATTCTTAAAGAAATCTTACTTGGGTAAATTCCCAAACTAAGTTCCACCGCTAATCCAAGTGGAAGTTAGTCTGATAAAAATTCTAAAAACCAGTGGAAATCCGTGTCAGGGTAAGTTCCACTGGTTTTAATCATGCTTGATTTCATCGCTTCTGTAGCCAAAATGAATCGAAAAAAAGAGCGCACAAAATCCCCTCATCTGAAAGCGTTTCAGATTAAGTTCCGCTATGGTGGAAGTTAGTGTGAGACGTTTGAATGGGGTTGAAGATTAG
>NZ_RJNR01000014.1:0-40089 GCF_003942685.1 Streptococcus mitis
TATTTTTAATTTTAAAAATTATATAATAGCAACAATCAAAGAATTTGATTTTTTTATATTAAAATTACATAATAATCAAAATAATTGATTATTTTATATCAAAATTATATAATAGCAATAATCAAAGGAATTGATTTATTTTTTGATATTAAAATAAAAAAGGAGGGTAAGCAATATTGTGGTCAATCATTGCTGGAGGTCTTATTGGACTTGTAGCAGGTAGAATCACTAAAAAAGGTATTTCTATGGGAATCGTCGCAAATGTATTCGCTGGTTTAGTCGGGTCATCTGTAGGACAATCCCTTTTAGGTAGTTGGGGCCCATCCATCGCTGGAATGGCTTTGATCCCATCTATTGCAGGAGCAGCAATTGTTGTTACTGTAGTATCATTCTTTACAGGTAAAAAATAATTACTTGTAGTAATAAACTATTTTTAAATAGATTAGACGGGTAAAAATAGTTTAAATGTTAAATCGAAAGGATTGTATATGTCAAAAGCAAAGAAAATATGTTTCATTATTTTCTGTATTTTAATCTTGACAATTTTCCTTCCTGTTTTGATAGATTATCATCAAGTTAGTGATCTAGGCATTCAGCTATTTAGCTGGAGACAGAATCATTTCGTTGAATTTTATCTCTCTAGATATATATTCTGGGGGATAGTGGCTCTATCAACTTTAGTTTTGTTATCGATGTTAGTTGTATTGTTTTATCCTAAACGTTATTTGGAAATTCAACTTGAAACTAAAAACGATACATTGAAATTAAAGAATTCAGCAATCGAAGGTTTTGTTAGAAGTTTGGTGAGTGATCATGGATTGATCAAGAACCCAACTGTTCATGTAAATTTACGAAAAAATAAATGTTTCGTTCATGTAGAAGGTAAAATTCTTCCTTCGGACAACATCGCTGACAGATGCCAACTAATTCAAAATGAAATAACTAATGGATTGAAGCAGTTTTTTGGTATTGAGCGTCAGGTTAAACTAGAAGTTCTAGTAAAAGACTACCAGCCTAAACCAAAACCTCAAAACAAAAAGACTGTTAGTCGTGTGAAGTAAGGAAGTAAAAAATGGAATGGCTTAAACAATATCGATATCCAATAATCGCAGGTCTCATAGGCGTATTTCTCGCTTGTTTGATTATCTCCTTTGGCTTCTTCAAAACAATATTTGTATTGATTTTAGGAGCACTGGGAGTTGCAGCTGGATTATATATCGAAAAAAACTATATAGATAAATAAAAATTACTAATTTAATTAAAGGAGTTTCATATGTCAAACGAAAAAAACATTAACACTAACGTAGAAAAGAAAGATGCTACTGCTGTAGCTCACGAAATCAAAGGGGAACTTACTTACGAAGATAAAGTTATCCAAAAAATCATTGGTCTGTCACTAGAAAACGTTTCAGGTCTTTTGGGAATCGACGGTGGTTTCTTCTCAAATCTTAAAGAAAAAATCGTTAACAGCGATGACGTAACAAGTGGTGTTAACGTAGAAGTTGGTAAAACACAAGTTGCAGTTGACTTAAACATTATTGCTGAGTACCAAAAAAATGTTCCAGCTTTATATTCAGAAATCAGAGAAATCGTATCTTCAGAAGTTGCTAAAATGACTGACTTGGAAGTTGTTGAAATCAACGTAAACGTTGTCGACATCAAAACTAAAGAACAACATGAAGCAGACTCAGTAAGCCTTCAAGATCGCGTATCTGACGTTGCTGAATCAACAGGAGAATTCGCTTCAGAACAATTCGAAAAAGCTAAATCTGGTCTTGGATCTGGTTTCTCAACTGTTCAAGAAAAAGTTAGCGAAGGTGTAGAAGCTGTTAAAGGTGCAGCAACTGGTGTAGTATCTCACGAAAAAACTCGTGTAAACTAAGATAAAATAAATATAACAGGAGAAATTATCATGTCAGTAGAAGAAAAATTAAATCAAGCTAAAGGTTCTATTAAAGAAGGTGTTGGGAAAGTCATCGGTGATGAAAAAATGGAAAAAGAAGGAGCAGCTGAAAAAGTTGTTTCTAAAGTAAAAGAAGTTGCTGAAGATGCCAAAGACGCTGTAGAAGGTGCTGTAGAAGGTATCAAAAACATGTTGAGTGGCGACAATAAATAAGGCTAAAAGTTACTTTATCTCTTTAGTAACATTAGTCAAAAGAGTCTGAGTCAAGATGATTCTCAGAAAACAAAAAGCTAGAGATTTCCAATTGCGGAACTCTAGCTTTTTAATTTCACCTCTTTCTCTTATTATATTTCAGCAGGTTGTTGACCGTGAGTACGAATCCCATGTCAATTCTCACTTGGCGCTTACCTCTCAGATGACATCTCTTATAACCAAACAAACCTTTATCTGCCCAAAGACAGATTTCATATCAATCTTACGTTTAGCGAAAATTTGTCTACCATTGGAAGATAAAAGTGCCTGATATTCTTTAGTTTTTAAACACTGGTAACGTTCATTCATATACAGTCTCTTTTGAGGGGCTGATTCAGGTTCATCATCGCAGTCAAGATTGATTTCAAGGATTTTTACTTTCTATCTCCCCTTTTTCATAATGTATTTTCGTACAGGTTCTTCAACTATTTGAACGATTTCAAATCCTTCTTTTTGGTAAAGATTCTGAGCTCTTTGATTTGCCTCGAAGACATTTAGAGAGATGCTGTCTATATCTCTATTTTCAAAGACCAAACTAACAAATTTCCTTAAAGCCTGCCTACCTAAGCCTTGCCCCTGTTTCTGAGGATTGATAAAAAATCTTCCAATATGAAGATTACTGTCTTCTTGCCTGATTTTCTGGATAACCCCCACAAACTCTTGTCCTTCAAAGATTGAAAAGATTCCTTCCAAATCTTGCAAAACTTGAATTGTCAAGGGGAAAGGAATCATTGGTCCCATCCATTGTTCTTGAAAGGATTTGCCAAGGGAGTTGGACCATTGGCATACGAATTGAGCGTTTTCTGGGCTCACATTTTCTTCAAAACGAATTGTCATCTTTGCCTCACCATCTTATCTATGTTTCTCCATTATACTACTTCTCCCATTTTTTACGAATAGATAAGTATGATTGATATTTATTTTTTTCTCGTCGGTAGCATTCTCGCTTCCTTTCTTGGTTTGGTCATTGACCGTTTTCCTGAGCAATCCATTATCCAACCTGCTAGTCACTGCGATTCCTGTCAGACTCGCTTGCGCCCCTTAGATTTGATTCCGATTCTCTCGCAAGTGCTCAATCGCTTTCGCTGTCGCTACTGCAAATCTCCTTATACAGTCTGGTATGCCCTCTTTGAACTAGGCTTAGGGCTCCTCTTTCTGGCTTGGTCTTTGGAATTGCTTTCCTTGGGGCAAGTCGTCCTAATCACCGCTGGTTTGACCTTGGGCATCTACGACTTTCGCCATCAGGAATATCCCCTACTGGTCTGGATGACTTTCCACCTAATCCTCATGGCTTCCTCTGGCTGGAATCTGGTCATGGTCTTTTTCCTTGCTCTTGGCTTTTTGGCTCATTTTATCGATATCCGCATGGGCGCAGGGGATTTTCTCTTTTTAGCTTCCTGCTCTCTCGTCTTTATCGTAACGGAGTTACTGATCTTGATTCAGTTTGCTTCTGCAACAGGAATTCTAGCCTTTCTCCTACAAAAGAAAGAGGAAAGACTTCCTTTTGTGCCTTTCCTCTTACTCGCTGCTTGTGTGATTATTTTTGGTAAGCTACTGCTTGTTTGATAAAGTCCTGAATCGGCTCTCCTTCATGGAGGGCTTTTACGATTTTTGAACCAACGATAACGCCATCTGATACCGCATTGAAGCGTTCAACATCGGCTTGACTAGATACACCAAAACCTGTCAAGACGGGGATGTCGGCCACTTGATGCAATTGTGCCAAGTGCTTGTCCAAGTCTGCTCGGTAATTTCCTGATTTCCCTGTCACCCCATTGATGGCAACGGCATAGACGAATCCTTCTGCCCCATCAATCAATTCTTTCTGACGCTCAATCCCTGTGGTCAAGCTTACTAAAGGAATCAAAGCAATGTCTGTATCTGCCAAAAATGGTTCTACAAAGTTGGCATGCTCATGAGGAAGGTCTGGGATAATCAAGCCCTTAACCGCTGTATCTGCCAAATCTTTGACAAAATTCTCTACACCGTACTGAAAGAGGGGATTGAAGTAGGTCATGATGACAAGCGGAACTTCTGTTTCAATGGTTTTCAAAGTTTCAACCAAAGCCTGGGTAGAGGTCCCGTGGGCTAAACTGCGCAAGCCAGCTTCTTCGATAACAGGTCCATCTGCAACAGGGTCTGAAAAGGGAATGCCCACTTCAATGGCAGAGACACCCAAATCTTCTAAAAAGTGGATTGTTTCAGCTAGACCATCCAAACCTTTCTCGTGGTCTCCAGCCATGATATAGGGAACAAAAATTCCTTTTCCAGCTGCTTTGATAGCATTCAATTTTTCTGTTAGTGTCTTAGGCATGAGCTTCTCCCTTCTTTGCTGCATCTGCTTCCAAGCGGTCCTTGACTTGAACCACATCCTTGTCCCCACGACCCGATAGGCAGACAATCATGGACTTGTCTGGTCCAAGTTCTTTGGCCAATTTCACCGCAAAGGCAATGGCATGGCTAGATTCCAATGCTGGGATAATCCCTTCCACGCGGGATAAGAGCTGGAATCCTTCCAAGGCTTCTTCGTCTGTCACAGGAACATAGCTGGCACGTTTGATATCGTGGTAGTGAGAATGTTCTGGACCGATACCAGGATAGTCCAAACCTGCTGAGATAGAGAAGGCTTCAAGAATTTGACCATGGGCATCTTGGAGCACATCCATGAGAGAACCATGAAGGACACCCGGACGACCCTTGGTCAAGGTAGCTGCATGGTGCTCCGTATCCACACCAAGTCCAGCTGCTTCAGCCCCATACATGGCTACTGACTCATCTTCTACAAATGGATGGAAGAGCCCGATAGCATTCGACCCACCACCAACACAGGCTACTAGAGCATCTGGTAAATCTTGACCTGTCAAGTCACGGTACTGTTGTTTGGCTTCCCTACCGATGACACTTTGGAAGTCACGGACGATTTCTGGGAATGGGTGAGGCCCCAAGGCAGAACCAAGGATATAGTGGGTATCATCGATATTAGCCACCCATGAACGAAGAGCTGCATTGACCGCATCTTTGAGCACGCGCGAACCGTCTGTCACTGCCTCAACCTTAGCTCCCAAAAGCTCCATACGGAACACATTGAGGGCTTGGCGTTTGACATCTTCCTCACCCATGTAGATAGTACATTCCATGTTAAAGAGGGCTGCAGCAGTTGCAGTTGCCACACCGTGCTGACCAGCACCTGTTTCAGCGATAATTTTCTTTTTACCCATGCGTTTAGCAAGCAAAACTTGTCCCAAGGCATTGTTAATCTTGTGGGCCCCTGTATGGTTAAGGTCTTCCCGTTTGAGATAAATCTTGGCTCCGCCGATATGCTGAGTCAAATTTTTTGCGTAGTAAAGGGGAGTTTCACGCCCCACGTACTGACGCAAGAGTTGGTTTAATTCCTCTTGGAAACTTGGATCTGCCTGACTTTCACGGTAGGCCTTCTCCAACTCCAAAACTGCTGTCATCAATGTTTCTGGGACGAAACGTCCTCCGAATTTTCCGTAAAATCCATCTTTATTTGGTTCCTGATATGCCATTCTTTACCCTCTCTATAAATCTTCTAATCTTTTCATGATCTTTTTGTCCATCTGTCTCCACTCCGCTCGATACATCTACTGCATAGGGAGTAAAGTGTTGAATTGCTTGTACTACATTGTCTTCCTTAAGCCCACCTGCGATAAAGAAGGGCTGATTTAGTCCAGTAGTATCTAGTTGCCCCCAGTCAAAGGTCTGGCCACTTCCTGCCACAGGGGCATCAAAGAGGAGATAATCTGCCTGAGAATGAGGCACATGCCCCTCTCCATCCACCTGCACAGCCTGAATGCTGTCACAGGGCAAATCCTCAAACACATCATCCGCTATCTGACCGTGAACTTGAACCAAGTCTAAACCAACTTTGTCAATCGCTTCTAGCAGTTCTACCCGACTTGGTGAAACAAATACCCCAACCTTTTTTACGTCTGACGGAATAATCTTTGCCAGCTCAGCAGCCTGATCCAAGGTCACCTGTCTTTTGCTAGGTGCGAAGACAAAGCCGATGTAGTCCGCTCCTGCTGAAACGGCTGTTCCCACCGCTTCCTCGGTCGATAATCCGCAAATTTTAACCTTTGTCAATCTGCAACTCCTTGATTCTCTGGGCTACATCTTCTGCCTGCATGAGAGCTGTCCCTACTAAAATGCCGTTAAAGTATGGTGCTACTCGCTCTGCATCCTGCCCTGTGAAAATAGCTGATTCAGAAATATACAAGCAATCATCTTTGAAGTGTTTAGCCAAGTCTACACTGGTCTCCAAATCGACCTCAAAGGTGGTCAAGTTTCGGTTATTAACTCCGATAATCTGAGCACCGAGTCTGTGAGCTACCTCTAGTTCAGCTAGATTGTGGGTTTCCACCAAGACTTCCAGACCAAGCTCTGTCGCGTAGTCGTAGAGTTCCTTAAGGCGTTCTTCTGACAAGGCAGCCACAATGAGTAAGATGACTGTTGCACCTGCATTGCGAGCACGGATGATTTGCTTTTCATCGATGATAAAGTCCTTGTTGAGCGTTGGAATCTGTACCTGACTGGAAATCCCCCGTAGATAATCCAAATGACCTTTAAAGAAAACCTCATCTGTCAAAACCGAAATCATCACTGCTCCGTTCGCTTCATAAGTCTGGGCCTGTTGCACAATATCCACATTGAGATTGATATCTCCCAGACTAGGGCTAGCTTTCTTGACTTCAGCGATTACCTGTAAACGGTCTTGGTGATTCTTCAAAAATTCAGCCAAGCGATAGGTCTGACGCAGGGGCTGGACTTCCTCCAGCTCCATCTGCTCGACCTCACGCGCCTTCTGCTCCAAGATTCGTGCTAAAAATTCCTGACTCATTTTTGGTACTCCTGTAACAGTCTGAGTTTTTCAAGGGCCTTGCCACTAGCAATCACTTGACGAGCCAAGGCAACCCCATCCTTGATATTATCTACCTTACCATTAGCATAGAAACCAAGACCAGCATTTAAAACTGTAGTTTCCAAGAATGGACTTGGTTCATTTTTAAGAACGCTGAGCAAAATTTCTGCATTTTCCTGAGCATTGCCTCCACGAATATCTTCGATAGCGTAACGTTCCATTCCCAAATCCTCTGGAGTAAAGCTTGACAAGGTGATTTCGCCATTCTCAAGAAGTGCAATCTTGGTTGTCCCGTTCAAACCAGCTTCATCCAAACCTTCTGGTCCAGCAACCACGATAGCGCGTTTGCGACCCATATTTTTCAAAACCTGAGCTGTACTTTCTAGAAGTTCTGGACGACTAATTCCAAGAAGCTGTGTTTCCAAGGCCATTGGGTGAATCAGTGGACCAGTCAAGTTCATAATCGTTGGAATACCCAATTCCAAACGAGCTGGCATGATGTATTTCATTGCTGGATGCATATTTTTAGCAAAGAGAAAAACGATGCCAGTCTTATCAAAGACCTTACCTAGTTCAGCTGGTTTGAGGTCTAGGTTAATGCCCAAGGCTTCTAGGACATCTGCAGAGCCAGATTTAGAAGAAATCGAACGGTTACCGTGCTTAGCCATATGAATGCCGCCACCAGCCAAGACGAAGGCTGCAGTTGTGGAAATGTTAAAGCTGAAAGACTTGTCCCCACCTGTACCACAGTTGTCCATAGCATCATGTATCTCAGTTGGAATATGTTGGGCATGTCCTCTCATGACTTGGGCAATGGCTGTGCGCTCTTCAGGTGTTTCTCCCTTCATCTTAAGAGCCAAGAGGAGAGAAGCAATCTGTGCTTCGGTTACACGTCCAGTCACGATACGCTCAATGACGTCCGTCATTTCAACACCTGATAAATTTTCAAATTTTGCTAGTTTTTCAATAATCTCTTTCATCCTAGTTTCCTCACTTTACAACCTTCTCAATAAAATTCCGAATAGAAGACAAGCCATCTGGCGTTCCAATGCTCTCTGGATGGTACTGGAAGCCATAAATTGGAAGTGTTTTGTGTTGAATCCCCATGATGGCTTGGTCATCAGTCGAACGAGCTGTCACTTCAAAGTTTTCTGGCATTTCTTCAATTAAAATACTGTGGTAACGCATGACCGCACGGCCATCCTCAATGCCTTGATACAAAACAGATGGCGCTTCAAAGCTGATATTGCTCTGTTTCCCATGCATGACTTTTGGAGCCAAACCTAACTTACCACCAAAGACTTCTGCAATGGCTTGGTGACCCAAACAAATCCCAAGAATCGGCTTCTTGCCAGCAAAATCACGAATCATATCTTCCATCTTTCCAGCATCAACTGGCCAACCAGGACCAGGAGAAAAGACCAGACCATCTGCTTTTTCAGCTTCTTCATACAGCTTGGGATCATCATTTCTCAAGACCTGCACTTCTGCAAAATTTCCAATGTACTGCGCCAAGTTATAGGTAAAAGAATCATAGTTATCAATCAATAAAATCATGGTCTTAGTTCTCCAATTCTAGTCATAGATTTAGCCTTGTTAATGGTTTCTTGGTATTCGTTTTGGGCGATGGAGTCATAGACAATCCCTGCCCCAGCCTGCACATAGGCTGTTTGATTTTTGAGAATCATAGTTCGGATGGCAATGGCGAAATCCATATCACCCGTCGCAGACAAGTAGCCGATTGCTCCTGCGTATACGCCTCGTTTTTCCGTTTCTAGTTCATAGATCCGTCTCATAGCTCGAATCTTTGGTGCTCCAGAAACTGTTCCAGCAGGAAGTGTTGATTTCAAGGCATCCATAGCAGTGAGTTCTGGAAGCAAGCGCCCCTTGACAACACTGGTCAAATGCATGACGTAGCGGAAGAGCTCTACTTCCATATACTTGGTAACTTGAACGCTTGCCGTTTCAGAGATGCGACCAATATCATTACGACCTAAGTCTACCAACATTCGATGCTCTGCTGTTTCCTTTTCATCCGAAAGCAGGTCTGTCGCCAAAGCCTTGTCCTCTTCATCCGTTGCTCCTCTTGGTCGTGTACCCGCAATCGGATTGGTTGTCACGATGCCATTTTTGACAGAAACCAAACTTTCAGGACTAGCACCGATGATTTGATAATCCCCAAAGTCATAGAAATAAAGGTAATTAGATGGATTGGTCACGCGGAGATTTCTGTAGAAGTCAAAAGGATTTCCAGTAACTTCTGCTGAGAAGCGCTGACTGAGCACGCATTGGAACATGTCACCATTTCGAATCAAGTCACGAGCTGTTTCCACCATTTCCTCAAACTTCTGAGGAGCGATATGCTGTTTGAAGTCAAGTGGTGATAAATTCAAGTCTTCAAATTCATTTGGAGAAGGGATGCGTAATTCCTCAAGCACTTGATTCAAGGCTTTTTCCAAGTCTTCTTGACTGCGATCACTATAAAGAGCATCCTCGATGACATGGATTTTTTCCTTCTTGTGGTCAAAGACCATGTAACTCTCATAGACAAAGAAATGCATGTCTGGCGTCCCAATTGTATCCTCAGGGATTTGACCAATTTCTTCATAGAGCGAAATCATATCGTAACCCACAAATCCAATGGCTCCCCCACCAAAAGGTAGGTCTGAATGGTGTTGGCTCTTATGAGTCACTTCATAAAGGAAATCCAAGGGATCACGATCAATCACTTGCCCATTTTGATAAAGAACTCCATTTTCAAACTTAATCTCAAAAACTGGATTATAAGCTAGGATAGAAAAACGAGCTGTTTCCTTGTCTCTCGGAATACTCTCTAAAATAACCTTGTGTTGCCCCTTTAGGCGCATATAAGCCAAGATTGGTGATAAGACATCTCCATGAATGATTCGTTCCATTGTAATTTCCCTTTCAGTTCCTTATTTTTAATTTTTTATCTTTTTCTATTTCCCTTAAATAGTGCGGACGGGAGGTAAAATTATCCAGTGGATGATTTTAGAAATCCATGAAATGAAAGACCTAATTTTTGAGCTCCTCGCTCATTCATTTCTAGGCTCAGGCTAAAATAGTTCCCCGAACTATTTTACTCTCAAAAATTCCGTCCTATAGAAGCATATTTGCTTCTATAGGATACCACTATGGCAGGAAATATCTTTTAAAAGCTCACTTCGTTCGCAAATTTTTTGTAGCAATCTATTTAATAATGAACAATAATTTAAAACTAAACATCTGAACCTATAATAGACATATAAAAATCCCCACGCAAAATAACTTGCGTGAGGACGAAATTCGCGGTGCCACCTCAATTATAGGATTTCTCCTATCTCTCATTCCTGTCTCAGATACCTCCTGTAACAGGCTGTGCGATAAAGGGCACTCCCTTGAGAATTATGTTTTCTTCTCTTATTTCAGATGGACCCAACTTTACAGTTTTCTCTGCTTGTTTCCAGCAACCACAAGCTCTCTGTGAGAGAAAGGACTGTAATTTTTCCATCTATTATTTTTTAGCTTCTAGGTAGTCTGCAATCGCAGCTACGTCCTTGTCTCCACGACCAGAGACATTGATGATGATAATCTCATCTTTACTTAGTTTCGGTGCACGTTTAACCGCTTCTGCAATAGCGTGTGAACTTTCAATCGCTGGGATAATCCCTTCAGTCTTGCTGAGAAGGAGCAGGGCTTGAACAGCTTCTTCATCCGTCGCAGCCACATATTCCACGCGACCTGAGTCTTTGAAGTAGGCGTGTTCTGGGCCAACACCTGGATAGTCCAAACCAGCTGAGATAGAGTAAACTGGAGCCAGCTCTCCATCTTCCTTAAAGACTGCATAGGTCTTCATTCCGTCGACAATTCCGATGCTACCTTTTGTCATAGTAGCTGCGTGCTTGTCTGTATCAAGTCCATGCCCAGCAGCTTCAACCCCAACCAATTTGACTTCTTCATCAGCCACATACTGAGAAAAAGCACCGATGGCATTGGAACCACCACCTACACAGGCAATAACGTAGTCTGGTAAACGGCCTTCTTTTTCTAAGATTTGACGGCGAGATTCTTCACTGATAACCTTTTGAAACTCGTGGACAATTGTAGGATAAGGGTGAGGACCTACAGCAGATCCAAGTACGTAGAAGGCTTCAAGGTCATTCATCCATGCTCCAAAGGCTGCATCAACCGCATCCTTAAGAGTTCGTGTCCCTGTTTCAACTGCGTGAACAGTTGCTCCCATCATCTCCATTCGGAAGACATTGAGACGTTGACGCTCCACATCCTCTGCCCCCATGTAGACATCACAGGCCATACCAAACTTGGCTGCAGCTGCCGCCGTCGCAACCCCGTGCTGACCAGCTCCTGTTTCTGCGATTACTCGTTTTTTGCCCATACGTTTGGCCAAAAGAATCTGTCCTAAAACGTTGTTTAGCTTGTGAGAACCAAGGTGGTTAAGGTCTTCACGTTTGAGATAAATCTTAGCGCCACCTAAGTGGTCTGTCAAACTTTCCGCAAAATAGAGCGGTGTTTCGCGACCTGAATAGTCCTTTAAGTAATGGCGAAATTCTGCCAAAAACTCTGGATCATCCTTGTACTTGTCAAATGTCACTTCCAACTCATCCAACAAAGCCTGAATCGGCTCCGGTACAAAACTACCACCAAATTGTCCAAAATAACCTTTAGTTGTCATAAAATTTTCCTCTTTCTGTATTGGTTCCAAGATATGAAAAAAGCCCACACACAGAATCTACTTCTGCGTGAGGGCGTTGGTAACGCGGTGCCACCTCAATTATAAAGGGACTATCCCCTTTACATCTCTACCTTGTCTAACAACAAGTTGCACTGTAAGGTGTGCGCACCGAACTTTCATTGTTTCAAATTCATTTTTAAAATCAGCCCACTTTCACTACTTCCAACCACCTGTTCACAATCACCACAGGCTCCCTGAAGATCAAAAATAATTACTTTTCTGATTTATTGAACTTATTTTAATACTTTGTTTTTTCTTTGTCAAGACTTTTTTACAATTTTTTTGATAAAGTTAGCACTTTTTCAGAAACTGTTTTGAAAGTCTCAATGATATAGTCCACTTCTTCATCGCTTAGTTTAGTGTGAAGAGGAAGCGTAATTTCATTTTCAAAGAAGGCATAGGCCTTAGGATAATTCGCCATATCAAAACCAAGATTTTTATAGGCTGTCAAGAGAGGAAGCGGTTTGTAGTGGACATTACTTGCAATTCCTGCTTTGGCCAATTCTTGGATAATAAGATTGCGTTCTTCTAGGCTCGCTCCTTCTACATGGGTGATGTAGAGGTGACGACAAGATTCGACCGTGTCAGTCTTATGTACCAATGGATGGATGCGAGAACCTGCAAAACCACGATCATAGCAGTCCACAATGTCCTTACGACGTTGCAACAAACTTGGATAACGGTCCAATTGTACCAAACCAAGGGAAGCCATGATATCTGTCATATTGCACTTGTAGGCTGGTGTCACGATATCGTATTCCCATGAACCCAGTTGCATCTTGGCTAGGGCATCTTTTGTTTGCCCGTGAAGGGAAAGGATTTGGAATTCCTTGTACATCTCTTCATCGTCAATCGCTGGATTGGCTTTCCAAGTGGCACTTCCACCTTCTGCCGTTGTAAAGTTTTTAACAGCGTGGAATGAGAAGGAAGTAAAGTCGGCGATAGAACCAGCAGGTTGTCCTTTGTAAGTAGAACCCAAAGCATGGGCACTATCAGAAACAATCACAATACGGTTAAAGGCCTTTTGCCACTTGCTTGAAGCAGTAAAGAGGTCACGTTTCTTTTCCACAACTTGGAACAAACGGTCGTAGTCGCAAACAATCCCCGCAAGCTCAACCGGAATAATTACCTTAGTCTTTTCAGTAATGGCTTGCTCAAGCAGGTCATAGTCCATCTCAAAAGTATCTGCTTGGATATCCACCATGACAGGAGTCGCTCCTACGTGAGTGATAACACTACATGAAGCTGTATAAGTCATGGCTGGAACGATGACTTCATCACCAGGTCCCACTTCCAAAACACGCAAAATCAACTCAAGAGCGGCTGTCGCAGAGTTGAGACAGACAGTCTTAGGTGTCTGTGTGTATTGAGACAAGCGACGCTCCAGTTCTTTTGTCTTAGGACCTGTTGTGATCCAACCAGAACGCAGGGTATCCGCTACTTCAGCAATTTCTGCTTCCGTAATATCGGGTGGTGAAAATGGAATATTGTAATTTGGCATTGATTTGCTCCTTTTGTCTGTACTCATTTTCTCATGACTACTTTATTTTAGCACTTCAAACACGGTTTGAAACATGATTTTGATGTCTCCAAGGAAACTAAACTCTCGGAGATAGGCGAGGTTATAGCGCATCTTTTCAGGAAGGACATGTTCAACATAGGCTTGGTCAACTGATAAACCTTTCTCCGTCATTTGACTGATGATAGTGTCCTCATCCTTGTAGTTGATGCTGGCTGGAGAGGTAATCCCTGCTGGCAAAAGCAAGGTTGCCATCATCTCAGGGCTATACTGTTCTGTGTAGCGTGGCACTTCAGGTCGTGTACCGACAAAGGACATTTCGCCTTTAAGGACATTGACCAGCTGAGGCAGTTCGTCCAAGCGCGCACGGCGGATGAAATTGCCAACCTTGGTAATACGACTATCGTTAGCAGAAGTCACCAGACTCCCTTTTTTATCCGCATCCGTCACCATGGTACGGAACTTCCAAATCTTGAACCGACGGTTGTACTGGGTCACACGCTCTTGCTTGTAAATCACTGGCCCCTTGCTATCCAACTTGATCCAAATGCTCAAAATGAGAAAGATGGGAGAGGTCAGAACCAGTACAACCAAGGCCAAAACCCAGTCCAAACAACGCTTGAAAATCAGCGAACCCTTCCTTTTAGAGACAAGCTGGTAGTAAGACTCAACCTCGCTTGATTTCATTTCCACGGGCAAGTCTTCCCATTTCAGCATGCTGTTTCTCCTTTGTTTTTATTATACTATTTGTCAACATTTTTCATTATACCACAAAATGGAAAAGGCGGTGAAAGAAATCTGTAATTTGAAGGATTTCCTTCTTACACTCAATGAAAATCAATGTACAGCTTTGAGATTGCAGATAAAGCTGACATGGCTTGAATAGATTTTCAAAGAATATTAAGACATAGCACCCGCCTGCAAACTATACATCTTGTGATAGGTTCCTCCCAGAGCCAAGAGTTCTTCATGAGTTCCACTCTCAATGATGCGCCCCTTGTCCAAAACATAGATGCAGTTGGCGTCTTGGATGGTAGAAAGGCGGTGAGCAATGGCAATGGTTGTTCGTCCCTGTCTCATCTTAGCCAGAGAAGCTTGAACCAGACTTTCTGTTTCAGAGTCAATATTGGCTGTCGCTTCATCCAAAATCAGGATTTTAGGCTGACTGGCGACTGTTCTAGCAAAGGCAAGAAGCTGGCGCTGTCCAGTTGAAAAACTCGAACCACGCTCAGACACAGGGGAGTCGTAACCCTGCGGAAGTTCTTGAATAAAGGAATCTGCATCCACAAAAGCTGCCGCAGCCTGGACCTGCTCATCACTGATTTCTTGGTACATGGCGATATTGGACTTAATGGTTCCATGATAGAGGAAGGGATCCTGCAAGACCAGACCGATGTTTTTTCTCAACTCTTCCTGACTGTAGTTCCTGATATCCACATCATCCAAGAGAACTCGCCCTGACTGGAATTCATAAAAGCGCATGAGGACATTGATAATCGAAGATTTCCCAGAACCTGTATGCCCCACAAAAGCAATGGTTTCACCCTTATTAACCGAAAAGGAAATATCATCCAGAATCGGGTGCTTGCCATCATATGAGAAACATACATGTTCAAAATGAATATTGCCTTCTTGGATTTTGGCTTGCCCATCTTTTTGAAGGGGCTCATAGGTCCTCTCATCGATCAAGGCAAAGACACGACCTGCAGACACCATGGAAGTTTGAAGGGTTGAAAAGTTTTGCGTCACCTCAATCAAAGGGTCAAAGAGGCGGTTGATGTACTGAATAAAGGCATACATGGTTCCTGCCGTTATTCCCAGATAAAGTCCACGATAGCCAAAGTAGGCCATCAAGACAGCATAGCCTAGGAGTTTAAGTAAACTCATGGCAGGGCGCAAAAAGAGGGCATCCAAGGCTACAGAACGGTAGGCATAGACCAAGTGTTCTTGGTTGATTTCATCAAACTCTGACTGTAGGCGCTTCTCTTGATTAAAGGCCTGGATTATTCTGATTCCCTCAATGTTTTCAGCCAGCTTACTATTGATATCTGACAAGAGGCTTCTGGTTTTCTCAATGATTTTCACTGATTTTTTCCGATAGAGATTGACCAAAAGGAAAATCAAGGGGAGAAAGAGCAAGACTAATGCTGTCAAACGAAAATCCAATACCAACATGGTATAAAGAGTTGTCAGAAAGATGAAAACTGCTGAGATAAAGCTAGATAAAATCCCTGAAAACATATCACTGATGGTCTCGGTATCATTTGTCAAACGAGAGACGATAGAGCCTGCTGGCGTCTTGTCAAAGTAAGACATGCCCAGCTTCTCCATATTGGAAAAGGCATCGCGACGAATATCCCTAACGATGCTGTAGGATACCCGCGCAAAGAGAAGATTACCGACATACTGAACTAGAGTTTGTAGAATATAAAGGCCATAGTAGGCCAGCAAAACGGTAATGGCTAGTTGGTTAAGATTACTCAGATACTGGTCGATAAAGTGGGAAGCCACAAGGGGAATGACACTTTTAATGACCGTCGTCGCTAGGAGAAAACTGAGTGCCAAAAAGGTCAGGAGCCCGTAAGGCTTGAGATAGGACATCAAGCGCTTCAATACAGTCCATTGTTCTTTCTTATTCTGCATCTTCTTCTCCTTTCATTTCCAGCTGCTGAGACTGGTAGGTTTGGGCATACCAGCCATCCAAAGCTAGCAAGTCTTCGTGTGTGCCCTGTTCAATAATTTGACCATTTTGCAGAACCAAGATTAGATCTGCATGGACAACTGCACTGAGGCGATGAGCCGTAATAATGGTTGTCTTGTCCTTTCGCGTCTCCTTAAGGTTGTCAATAATCGCATATTCTGTCTTGGCATCCACGGCCGACAAAGAATCATCCAAAATCAAGATATCAGGGTCTAAAATCATAGCTCGACTCATGGCCAGACGCTGCTTTTGACCTCCAGAAAGACTGACTCCCTTTTCACCAATCAACGTATCAAATCCCTGAGGCATGGCTACAATGTCTTGATAAACTTGTGCTAGCTTAGTCGCTTCCTCGACCGCTGAAAGGGGCAAGTTAGGATTGCCAAAGCGGATATTATCTAAGATAGAGGTCGCAAAGAGAAACTGGTCCTGAGGAACATAGCCCATGAGACTGCGAAGGTCTGTCAGACGATAATTCCGAATAGCGTGACCGTTTAGGTAAATGGCACCCTTATCCACATCATATTCACGCAAGAGGAGCTTAATCAAGGACGTTTTCCCAGAGCCTGTCTGCCCGACTAAGCCCAGGGTTTGTCCTTTTTCTAAACTAAAGTGAATATCCGTCAGTGTCTCCTCATTTTCAAAGGCAAAGCTGTCAATAGCGTACTCCAAACGTCCATTTTCAATACCGTCCAGAGGAAACTCAGGATCTTTTACAGGTGATTCCTGAGATAAAAGTTCCTCAATCCGTTGGTAAGAAACCTTGCCTCGCTGAGTGATATTAAAGAGGAAGCCAATGGCCATAAGTGGCCAAACCAGCATATCCAAGTAGCTGATAAAGGTGACTAGATTCCCAACCGTAATCTGTCCCTCCTGAACCATCAAGGAACCGACCAAAAGGGTTAAAACATAGGATGAACCAACAAACAAGAGAACCATAGGGTCAAAGAGACTATCGTATTTCATGGTTTGCAGATTCTTTTGGAAGGTCAATTCATTAACTGCCTGAAAGGACTTCAACTCATCCGCCTGATAACCGAAAGACTTGGTCACTTTAATACCTGATACAGACTCCTGCACCTTGTTATTGAGTTCGGAAAAGGCAGCTTGTGACTCGCCAAAGGCCTTATGAGTCTTTCTTCCTAAACGACTAGTCGCATAGGCCATGAAAGGTAGGGGTAGAATGGCAACCAAGGTCATCTGCCAAGAAATGCTAAAGAGCATGGTCAGCAAGGTCACTAAAGCTGTGATGGAGGCATCCACCGCAGACATAACACCGCCGCCTGCCAGACGGGTTAAGGCATTGATATCATTTGTAGCGTGTGCCATCAGGTCTCCCGTTCGATAGGTCTGATAAAAGGCTGGAGACATTTTTGTGAAATGCTCAAATAAGCGAGACCGCATAATCTGCCCCAAACGGTAGGAGGTTCCGAGGATATACATACGCCAAACATAGCGCAGATAATACATCCCAAAGGCTGCAAGGAGCAAGTAAAATAGGTCAAGAAGAAGGTCCTGCTGGGTTAATTGCTCCGATGTGATGGCATCAATGACCCGCCCCATAACCATAGGGGGAATGAGATTAAGGACGGAAACCAAGACCAGGGCCACGATTCCGACTAGATAACGGCGTTTTTCTAACTTGAAAAACCACCAAAGTTTTTGAATAATGGACATAAAATCCCTTTCTGATTGCAAATAGAAACCTGAGGCCAAGACCCCAGGTTTTTCTTATTCATAGGTTACGACTGTAACGGCACCCTTGTCATACTCAGCGATAAAGATATTAGCTACATTGTCATGTCCTTGCTTGTTGAGGTTATCAAGCAGCCACTCTTCGCTACGACCAATCGACTCCAAAACATCTACTTGGATCACACCGTCAGTCACAACTGGATACTTAGGATTTTCATCTCCCATTTGGACCACGATGAGTTGGCCATTTTGCTCCTGCACAGCTCGTTTAACTTGCTTCATCTGGAAAATTCCTTGGCTACGAAGTTTGAGAGCAACATCTGCCGCAGACAAACCAACTGAACGACAGGCTTCTGGGTCAATCTGCCCATTTTTGATGAGCAGAGTCGGTTTACCATCAATCAAGCGTTTCACAAAACGAACATTGTTATTGAGCCACTTGAGGGTCAAGACCAAAATCGTCCACATCATCAAAATCACTGCATACTGGAGAATACTGATAGAACTATTGTAAATCACCCCACCGATGATACCACCGAGAACATAGTTCTGAATTTGGTCTGTCGCAGAGTTAGGTGCTAGGTTCCCCTTTCCTGTCACATTGATAACAAAAACAAGCGAGAAGAGCCCCAAGGCCAGTTTGATTAAAATTTCCATATAATTGAGTGTCATTTGTTTACCTCCACCAATTCAATAGCATCTGTTTGATGCAATTCTAATTTCTCTAAAAGATACTTGTCTGGTTGGCTCCCGTTCATGGCACGATAGACATTTGAACCTACCTTGACAAGCGCTCCATCAGTGGCTGCAGAAGTATTGACATAGACTTCTGATTTATCCACTCCCAAGTCTTTGGAAACAACCTCTATGAAATGAAGGGAGGTTTGAAATTGATTGTTAGAGGCTTGATTGGTCTGGTATTTTGAGATTGTTACCAAAAGCATGGCTACCAAGGTCAAGGCCAAAATCATGACCAATTCCCGAAACTTAGTCCCCTTTTTATCTCGATAGGCTTTAAAAGCAAAAAATCCTGTGATAGCTAGGAGAACAATTCCAAAGCCAATCATGATGCCATTTTGCTGACTGATTTGGCTAAGTACATAGTCATATGAGTAAAATTTCATTTATTTTCACTCCCTTTCATAAAATCATTCTTAATTATAAACGAAAGAGAGTGATTTTTCAAACCATACGTTGGGGAAATAGACCTTTTTTTGGTATAATAAAATCTATAATCTGAATGAAAAAGGTAACTTTATGAAACTTATCTCATGGAATATTGATTCCCTCAATGCTGCCCTAACCAGTGACTCAGCTCGTGCCAAATTGTCCCAAGAAGTCCTACAAACCCTTGTGGCAGAAAATGCTGATATCATTGCTATCCAAGAAACCAAGCTTTCTGCCAAAGGGCCTACAAAGAAACACTTGGAAATTTTAGAAGAACTCTTCCCAGGCTACGAAAACACGTGGCGCTCTTCTCAAGAACCTGCCCGTAAAGGCTATGCTGGAACCATGTTCCTTTATAAGAAAGAACTCACACCCACTGTCACTTTCCCAGAAATCGGTGCCCCTTCTACCATGGACTTGGAAGGCCGTATCATCACGCTAGAATTTGATGATTTTTTCGTAACGCAAGTTTACACTCCAAACGCTGGCGATGGCCTCAAACGCTTGGAAGAACGCCAAGTCTGGGATGTCAAATATGCTGAATACTTGGCTCAACTAGACAAAGAAAAACCAGTCCTTGCAACCGGTGACTACAATGTAGCCCACAATGAAATCGACCTTGCAAATCCTGCCAGCAACCGCCGTTCACCAGGATTTACAGACGAGGAACGTGCTGGATTTACCAACCTCTTGGCAACTGGATTTACCGATACTTTCCGTCATGTTCACGGCGATGTTCCAGAACGCTACACTTGGTGGGCACAGCGCAGCAAGACTTCTAAAATCAACAATACAGGCTGGAGAATCGACTACTGGCTCACAAGTAACCGCATTGCTGACAAGGTGACCAAGTCCGACATGATTGATTCAGGTGCTCGCCAAGACCATACACCGATTGTCTTGGAGATTGAACTCTAAGGAGAAAACGAATGGACTATCAAGCTGTCATTCCTGAATTTGTAGTATCTGACATCGAAAAATCACGCCACTTCTACTGCGACCTGCTAAGATTCTCTGTCGAATACGAGCGTCCAGAGGAGAAATTTCTCTTCCTCTCACTTGAAGACTGCCAACTTATGCTAGAAGAAGGCAGCGCAGAAGAATTAGCTCAGCTGACCTATCCTTTCGGGCGCGGTGTCAATATTTCCTTTGGCATTGCAGATGTTCCTCAGCTCCACCAAAAACTGCTGGAAGCTGACTATCCTATCCATCGTCCCCTGACAAAGAGAGAATTTCGAGTAGGAGATAGCTTTATATATCCCCATGAATTTGCAGTTCTGGACCCAGATGGCTATTTTTTAAGATTTAGCGAGTAGAACAATAAAGATTGGGAAAAAGTCTTTAAAGTTAGAAAAAGGCATATTGTCAAGTCTTGAAAAATCTTGATAATATGCCTTTTATGATGGAAAAATCTTCTAAATGTTAGCCAATAAGTTAATTTTTGCCCATTTTTATTATATTTGTTCGTTTTTCAAACCAAAACACTAACAAAATATTTGATTTCTAAAGTTATTTAGTGTAAAATAAAAACATTAGCTCAAGCCTATTTGAAATTGAATATCATTTTACTTGTTTATGTCGTGAATTGGCACGACGTTTCTACAAGGTGCCGGAACACCTAACAATAAGTAAGTCAGAAGTGAGGTATGGTCGTTTTTGCCATGCCTATTTGGGGGACTTGCTTAGAGATTAAGTAAGTCCTTTTTGAATATTTTTAATATTTCCCTTAATTAGTGCGGACGGGAGCAACTTCCTCCGGAATTTCATCCCTAATTTTTGAGCCAAAAGTCTCAAAAATCCCGTCATAGACAATAACAAGATTATTGTCTATGATACCACTACAACGGGAAATATTTGATAAGACTCGCTTCGCTCGTACTAGTTTTATCAAATATATAGTACTAGCAAATTGGATCACTATAGAAACATTTAACCAACAAGTAAACTGGCTTTTAGACTTTAGGAGGTCTTATGAAATTATTAGAAGAGCGCATCCTCAAGGATGGGCATATCTTGGGTGATAACATCCTCAAGGTGGATTCCTTTTTAACCCACCAAGTTGACTTTAACTTGATGCGAGAGATTGGTAAGGTTTTTGCGGAAAAATTTGCTTCTGCTGGTATTACCAAAGTCGTGACCATTGAAGCGTCAGGTATTGCCCCAGCCATTTTTACAGCTGAAGCCTTAAACGTTCCCATGATTTTCGCTAAAAAAGCTAAAAACATCACTATGAACGAAGGAATCTTAACTGCCGAAGTTTACTCCTTTACCAAGCAAGTGACCAGTACCGTTTCTATCGCTGGAAAATTCCTCTCACCAGAGGACAAGGTATTGATTATCGACGATTTCCTTGCTAATGGCCAAGCTGCCAAAGGCTTGATTCAAATCATCGAACAAGCTGGTGCCACAGTCGAAGCTATCGGTATCGTGATTGAAAAATCTTTCCAAGATGGCCGTGATTTGCTTGAAAAAGCAGGCTACCCTGTTCTATCACTCGCTCGTTTGGATCGTTTTGAAAATGGTCAAGTCGTATTTAAGGAGGCAGATCTCTAATGCAAACTCAAGAAAAACATTCGCAAGCAGCCGTTCTTGGCTTGCAACACTTACTAGCCATGTACTCAGGATCCATCCTGGTTCCTATCATGATTGCGACAGCCCTTGGCTATTCAACTGAGCAGTTAACCTACCTGATTTCCACAGATATCTTCATGTGTGGGGTGGCAACCTTCCTCCAACTCCAACTCAACAAATACTTTGGGATTGGACTCCCAGTCGTTCTTGGAGTTGCCTTCCAATCAGTCGCTCCCTTGATTATGATTGGGCAAAGCCATGGTAGTGGTGCTATGTTTGGCGCCCTTATCGCATCAGGGATTTACGTAGTTCTTGTTTCAGGCATCTTCTCAAAAGTGGCCAATCTCTTCCCATCTATCGTAACAGGATCTGTTATTACAACAATTGGTTTAACCTTGATTCCTGTCGCTATTGGAAATATGGGAAATAACGTTCCAGAGCCAACTGGTCAAAGTCTCTTGCTTGCCGCTATTACTGTTCTGATTATCCTCTTGATTAACATCTTTACCAAAGGATTTATCAAGTCTATCTCCATTTTGATTGGTCTAGTTGTTGGAACAGCCATTGCTGCTAGCATGGGTTTGGTGGATTTCTCTCCTGTTGCGGCAGCACCACTTGTCCATGTCCCAACTCCACTCTACTTTGGGATGCCAACCTTTGAAATCTCATCTATTGTCATGATGTGTATCATCGCAACGGTTTCTATGGTTGAGTCTACTGGTGTTTACCTAGCCTTGTCTGATATCACGAAAGACCCAATCGACAGCACGCGCCTGCGCAACGGTTACCGCGCAGAAGGTTTAGCCGTACTTCTCGGAGGAATCTTTAACACCTTCCCATACACAGGATTTTCACAAAACGTTGGTTTGGTTAAATTATCAGGTATCAAGACTCGACTACCAATCTACTACGCAGCTGGTTTCCTGGTTCTCCTTGGACTGCTTCCTAAGTTTGGTGCCCTTGCCCAAATCATTCCAAGCCCTGTCCTCGGTGGTGCCATGCTGGTGATGTTTGGTTTTGTATCTATTCAAGGGATGCAAATCCTCGCTCGTGTTGACTTTGCTAACAATGAACATAACTTCCTTATCGCAGCTGTTTCAATCGCTGCAGGAGTTGGACTCAACAACAGCAATCTCTTTGTCAGCATGCCAACAGCCTTCCAAATGTTCTTCTCAAACGGAATCGTCGTAGCCAGCCTACTCGCCATTGTCCTCAATGCCGTATTGAATCATAAAAAGAAATAAGAAAAAGAGGTGTGAGCCTCTTTTTTGTGTAGCTAATGAGCAATCATTATAAAAATAAATCAGCTAAAAATCCTTCTCTTAACATCTCTAAATTAAATACATTCGTAATGTGACTAAATGCTTCTGCTAGAGGTAAGTGTGCTGTTCTCCATCCTTGACCATCAGTAACCCAAACAAATTCAACATCGTCATCTGATGTAATAACAAATTGACTGAGTTCAGTAAACTCTCCAGCCACCGCTTTTAATTTACTTCCTCCTCCACCATAGTAATTCGTTTCAATCAGCCAAACCTTATGTTTTTCTCGGGAATAAACTGCAACATCAAATCTTCTTTCAGACTTATCGACAGGTACCTTAATCCCCCACTTATCTTTAATATATTGGGATGTAGCTTGAGCTTTCCAATCCAATTTTTGTTCCTGAGAAATTTTTGCTACGTGTCTCTCTAAAATTCCCTCCATGGTTGTCCCACTTCGGTTTTTTCGTGCATTGCTATCTAATCCAGTCTCCACTCCATAAACATAATCAACTAATGAACGATTAGCATGTTGTTGTAAAAACTTTAATAAACCAGATTTCTCAATAAATTTGATGTAATCATCTATTCTGCTAGTGTCTATCGTTTTGAAATCTAATTGCTCAAAAGACATATTATCGTCATTATCTATTGTCAGAATATCTAAAACATTATCACGACTTGCAATCAGACTAGGAATTGCTTTTAACAAATTGGGTTGTTTAGTGAATAAGTGTAATGCTTCTGAATAGATATCGTCTTTACCAATTAAGTAGTTTAATGTATTCAACTCTAGTTCATACTTCTTGGTCTCACGATTAACTTTATTCCAATTCACATAATACTCTGGCGTTCTGTTAGTAATTGAGAGAGTATTTAAAAAATTTTGTAATCTATCTTCTGATGATGAAGAAATGTAAGTATTAAAATCCATAATTCACCTTGTAATTAAAATAAACCAAAAAATGTCATGTCGTATTCATCAAGCATTATTTTGATGCCATCCCCTCGTAACATTTCAAAAGTATCACGATATTTATCTTGACCAAAAAAACTTTTATTTCCAACAAATATGAATTGCACAGAAAATGGTTCACCCTCTTGCACACTATCTAACAAACGTTGATAAATACGTCTTTTATTGCCAAAGCCCAGTAGTTTTTCATCAACACTTCCTTCGCTTTCCTGCCATTTTTTCTCAACTATATAAACTGTATGATTTTCAAAATTTATAAATACTTCATCTGGTTTCCATTGTTTAGAATTGGTATTCTTAATCCCCAATTCTTTCAAAAAATCATAAAATCTATATTGAGGCATAATTTTACCAATGATTTCTTCTTCCCCAACTCTAAAAACTTCAAAGCCTTTTGTTGCTTTTCTATCTTTGAAATCTATTTCTTTAACTTCATATCCTGGAAGGGAATCTACTAATTCCGAAAAATCAGTATCTCTTTCAAATTTCAAACCATTAGTCGTTGTTTTGGCTCCTCCTCCATGTTTATTTGGTTTTCTAGCCATAGTTTTCCTCCTCTAATCTTCTTCTAGCTATCTTCAAATATTCTTTTTCAGCTTCGATACCTATAAATCTTCTACCTAATCGCTTCGCAACAACACCCGTAGTGCCACTACCAACAAATGGATCTAGAATATAGTCACCCTCTTTAGTAGAGGCCAAAATTATACGTTCCAATAAATATTCTGGTTTTTGTGTTGGATGCTTGCCAGCCCATTTCTCAGCTTTTTTCGTCAAAGCACCTGTCCAAACATCTTTCATTTGCTTACCATCATTTAGCTCTTTCATCAAATCGTAATTGTAATAATGACGAGCTTTTTTATCATTTTTTCTTGCCCATAAAATAGTTTCAGTAGAATGAGTAAAATAACGACAGGATAAATTAGGTGCAGGGTTTGTTTTCTGCCAAGTAATATTATTTAGAATTTTAAAACCTTCTTGCTCTAATGCCATTCCAACTGAGTAAATATTATGTAAACTCCCCGAAATCCAAATAGTCCCATTAGGCTTCAAAACTTCTTTTGCTAAACGAATCCATTTACGATTGAATTCGTGCTTTTCCTCAAAGGAAGAAATCTTATCCCAGTCACCTTTATCTACAGATACAACCTGTCCCCCAGAATTTGATATACCGCCGTTACTCAAAAAATATGGAGGATCAGCAAAGATCATGTCCATGCTTTCTGGTTTCATTTTCGATAATAACTTAAACGTATCTGCATGAACAAGAATCATTTTATCTTTATTATAGTATGGTTTTGTCATTAAAACACCTCCATACTTATATTCGTTATTTTTCATAATTTGTGACTATAATTTCAGAAATTTTTCCTCGACTCGAAGATTTTGCTCCATTAGTTCGGGTAGCTTCAACATAATGGATATTAAAATCTCGATACAACTCCTCTACCAAAAAACTAGAGGAGTTTGACAACATAACATAAGCCCCTGCATCACTCAATTTCTTAAAGGTATCTCTTAATCTTACTTGATCATCATATGAAAACCCCTCATGAGTGTAGGAAGTAAAGGCGCTTGTCTCTGACAATGGAATATACGGGGGATCAAAATATACAAAATCCCCTGGCTGAACATCTAAAACAGCCTTTTCAAAATCTCCCGTTTTAATTTCTAGTTGATTGTTATTTAGGTATACTGAAATAGCAAATATCAATTCCTCATCAACAATTTTAGGATTCTTATAACGACCATAAGGTACATTAAACTGATTCTTAGAATTCACACGATATAAACCATTAAAGTCCACTCTCAACATATAGAGAATACGTGCTGCCCTTTGTACTTCAGACATCATATCTATTCTTTCATCACGATCAGCAGAACGTAAATCTAAATAATATTCTTTTGAATTATATTCCTGATGAACTTTCAAAATTTCAATCAATTCTTTAGGATTGTCCTTAATTTGTTGATAGCAATTTATTAGTTCAGCGTTAAAATCATTAATAACTGCATCTTTAGGAGCTAAATCAAAAAATAAAGCTCCACCTCCAACAAAAGGTTCGAAATACCTGTTATAGGTTTTAGGCATTAATTCTCTAATAACAGGCAATAATTGTCTTTTACCACCTGTCCATTTCGTGAACGGTTGTAAAGTAACTTCCTTTATTTCTTTTATCTTCATGCTTTTAATTATACCATAGAAATTAAAACACAACTCTTGTATTTTCTACCACATTACTAAATTTTCTATTTTAGAATTAAATCATATCAATATCAAAAAATGAGTAAGGCAAATTTTATAAATTCCAAAATTCACCTCACTCTATTAAATTACTCTTTATATCCTTACTTGTCTATCTTCTGACCGTTGGCCTGTGACAAACATGGTAAAGGTTGCCTTGCAGACATTTCTGCCTTCTTGATTGGTGATATCAACATCCACCACACAGGTTGTGCGACCTTGATGGACACATTCTCCTTTAATTGTCAATACATCATCAAGTTTTCCTGCCTTGAGGTAGTTGATAGAGGATTGGAGTGTCACTCCATCAAGCCCCAGAGATATGACCACCAAACCACTGATCTGGTCGCAAAGGGTAAAGAGATAGCCACCATGGGCATTGCCATAGTAGTTGAGCGACGAGTCCACTACTTTGGTCGTCACCACAACGTGACCATCTCTCATTTTTTCAATTTCGTAATTTTCAAAGGCAGATATAGCGTCAAAATGAAAATCTTTCATCGTTTCCTCCTGATATTTCAAACGACACTATGATACTACTTTTTATAGGACTGTGCAAGGAGAAAGCTCCTAGTCTGGCAAAATTCCGACCTGCTCCACAAAGCGCATAAAGGCTGCCTGTCCCTGTTCCGTTTGCTTGTAGACTCCTGCATCCTCAAGAACACGAGCAAAGATAGTACCCACAGAGTCCCTGACGATTTCAAGGGCTTTTTCTTTATCTGTTATGTCTGGATATTGGGCTCTAAGTTGGTCGGCCCATTCCTGATGATAATCGGCAATTGTAACAGCCTCTCCTACAAGATAGCTAGCGACTTGCTCCACTTCTTCTTTCAGACGTGGTGGCAAGATTGCCAAGCCCATGACCTCAATCAAGCCGATATTTTCCTTCTTGATATGTTGGACATCCTTGTGGGGATGATAGATGCCCTCAGGATGCTCTGGCGATGTCTGATTGTCTCGCAAGACTAAGTCCAACTCAAACTGTCCATCGCGTTTACGGGCAATAGGTGTAATGGTATGATGCGGTGTCCCATCAGTCTCAGCCAAAATCTGCACTTCAGGGTCTGAATACTGGCGCCATTCCTGCAAAATCTTATCAGCCAAGTTGATCAAATCCTCTTTGGAATCCGAAGTCAAACGCAACACTGACATTGGCCACTTGACAATCCCAGTCTTGACCTGCTCAAAACCAGCAAATCGGAAGGTCTTTTGCAAGGGAGCCAATTCCATAGGAAATACGTGATGGCCTCCCTGATAGTGATCATGAGTCAGAATAGAGCCCCCCACAATCGGCAAGTCGGCATTAGATCCAGCAAAATAGCCCGGAAACTGCTCTACGATAGCTAGCAGACGCTCAAAACTCTGACGACTGATAGCCATGGGACGATGCTGGCCATCTAAGAAAATACAGTGCTCATTAAAGTAAGCATAGGGCGAATACTGGAACCCCCACTCCTGACCCGCCATTTCAAAGCGGATAATACGGTGGTTGCTACGAGCTGGGTGGTTGACCCGACCATGATAGCCCTCATTCTCTAGACAAAGCTGACACTGAGGATAATTACTAGCTTGCACCAACTTGGCTGCCGCAATCTCTTTGGGATCCTTTTCAGGCTTAGAGAGATTGATAGTAATTTCAAGTTCACCGTAATTAGATGAAACACGATAAGCAATATTTTTAGCAATGGCCTTGAGTTTGATGTAGTCATTTTTCTGACTGAGTTGGTAAAAATCCTCTATCGCTTGCTCAGGAGAGTGGACATAGGTTTCCCAGAAGTCACGATTGACCTGACTCGGACAAGGGGTCACCAAATCCATCAGTTCAGCACCAAGGATTTCACGCGCAGTCTGACTATCCTCAATCGTCTCTAATCGAACGGCTTCCTCAACCAGCTGGTCCTTGAGGTCAATCAATTGATCTAGATCCGTCTCAACTTCCAAAACACCATCTCCCACTCGTGCCAAGACACGATTGGTCAGGTAGATTCGATCCATTTCCTCAAATGAACTTTCAGAAATGACATGTGTTACAAATTTATCTACTAAGGTCACTATAGAGCCTCCTTTTGACTAGTCAAGGACGCGAGTGCCACCTGCAACTTCAGCGATATAAAAGCTTGGAGCGTAGCCAACTACTTCCTCGTAGTGTTTTCCAACAGCTTCCTTAAAGGCATCAACAGCATCTTTTTGCACCAAAGCAATGGCACATCCGCCAAAACCTGCCCCTGTCATACGAGCACCGAGAACGCCTTCTTGTGCCCAAGCTATGTGAACAAGAGTATCCAATTCCAAGCCAGTTACTTCATAATCATGCTCCAGAGAAACGTGAGACGCATTCATCAAACGACCAAATGTTTTCAAATCTCCTGCTTGAAGGGCTGCTTGAGCTTTGAGGGTACGTTGGTTTTCAAGCACAGCATGGCGAGCACGTTTCAAACGATTTTCATCTTTGATTAGGTAGCTGTATTGGTCAAAGGCCCACTCATCCAATTCACCCAAGGTCTGAATATCTAAAGCAACTTGCAATTCTTCCACTGCTTTTTCACACTCAGCACGACGTTCATTGTACTTAGAGTCAGCCAATTCACGGCGTTTATTGGTGTTCATGATGACAACAACATTGTCCTTCAAATCAAGTGGCACCAAATCATACTCTAAGGTATTGGTATCAAGGTAAATAGCACGTTGGTCTGCACCCATACCAATAGCAAATTGGTCCATAATGCCAGAGTTGACTCCGATAAAGTTATTTTCTGTTTGTTTTCCGATTTTAACCAAATCGAGACGATCTAATTTTAAATCAAAGAGATGCTCTGCCACTACCCCTGTCAAAAGTTCCAAGGATGCTGAAGAAGACAAACCAGCACCATTTGGGATATTCCCATAAACATAAAAATCAAAACCTTTGTCAATCACATGTCCAGCTTCTTGCAAGAAATGAAGAACTCCTTTTGGATAATTGGTCCAGTTGTGCTCTTTTTCAAACTTGAGGTTAGCTAGAGGCACTTCGATAATGCCCTTGTCCTCAAAGTTAGCTGAGTAGAAACGCAAAACTAGGTCTTCACGCTTGCGAGCTGCCCCATATGTTCCTAAGGAAATGGCTGCTGGAAATACATGTCCACCATTATAGTCCGTGTGTTCACCAATCAAATTGATACGGCCTGGTGAAAAGAAAGTTTGATCTGCTTCTTGACCAAAAACAGCAAGAAAATCTTTACGAAGAGCTTCAGCAGTAAGATGTTGTGTCATATGAATTCTCCTTTTACTGTGCGTTAAGTCACCTTAACGTGTAATCGTTTTCTTCTATTGTATCCAAGGGATTTCCCAAGGTCAATCCTTTTTACTAAAATTTTACTAAACTATCAGTAAAATACAGAAAAATATGATATACTAACCTAAAAGGAGGAGGATTTATGGCTACCTTAAAAGACATTGCACAGCTAGCCTCTGTCTCTATCGCGACCGTATCCCGCGTCCTCAATCGCGACCAGAGCCTATCTGTTACAGAAGAAACCAGACACCGTATTTTAACCGTTGCTGAAGAGTTGGGCTACACTAAGCACCTCAAGACAGGCGAGTCCCACAAGCCCAAGCAAAAGATTGCCATTATCCAATGGGTCAGCGAACAAGGGGAGCTAGACGATCTCTACTACTACCAGATTCGCCTAGGAATAGAAAAAAGAGCCCAAGAACTGGACTATGATATTTTACGCTATTTTAATGACCATCCTTTTACACTGAGCGAGGAAGTCATCGGGATTCTCTGCATCGGAAAGTTTAGTCGAGCTCAGATCTCTGCCTTTGAAGAATACCAAAAGCCTCTTGTCTTTCTAGATAGCGATACCCTCTCGCTGGGACACACCTGCATTATCACAGACTTTTACACTGCCATGAAACAGGTTGTCGATTATTTTCTCAGCCAAGGGATGGACCGCATCGGGATTCTAACAGGCCTTGAAGAAACAACCGACCAAGAAGAAATCATTGAGGATAAGCGACTGGAAAATTTTAGAAACTACAGTCAAACAAAGGGAATCTATCATGATGAATTAGTCTTTCAAGGAAGCTTTACCGCCCAGTCTGGCTATGACTTGATGAAGGAGGCCATTCAGAACTTGGGAGACCAACTCCCACCAGCCTTTTTCGCAGCTAGCGATAGTTTAGCTATCGGTGCCCTCCGTGCGCTCCAAGAAGCTGGAATCAGCCTACCAGACCGCGTCAGCCTCATTTCCTTTAACGACACTAGTCTGACCAAGCAAGTCTATCCTCCCCTCTCCAGCATCACCGTCTATACCGAAGAAATGGGCAGAGCAGGCATGGATATTCTTAATAAGGAAGTACTCCACGGTCGCAAAATCCCTAGCCTAACCATGTTGGGAACCAGACTGACTCTGAGAGAAAGTACAAGGAATGAATAGGATAACAAAACGACCTCTAGCGAGGTCGCTTTTCTAATGATGATGCCCATGCTTCTGCTCTAATTCTCTCACCCTCCGCTTATGTTGCGCATGATTGCTTTGACTGCTATCTACTTCAATAGTGATATTCTGCACGCCTCTTTCTTCTAAACATTGACGCACCACTTCTTTGGTTTCCATCATCTGTTCCCAGTCCTTGATACAAATGTGAACAATAGCATTATTCTCTAAACCATCCATGGACCAAATGCTAAGTTGATTGACACTGTTGACATTGGGTAGAGCCTCTAAATCCTTCTCCAAATCACTTGTCTCGACTCCTTCTGGCACAGCATCTAGGAAAATTTTCAGTGCGCTCCAAAAGCGAGGAATGGCTTTCGACAGAATAAAGATAGAAATAACTAGTGATAAAAGCGGATCGAGGATATACCAGTCCGTAAATCGAAGAATAATCGCCATTAGAATGACGGCCAACCAACCAAGAGTGTCTTCCAAAAAATGCAGGCTAAGAATTGACTCGTTCTTTGTTTTCCCCTTACGAACTACCAGACTTGCTAGCACATTAATGGCTACTGCAATGATTCCCAGCCAGAGGATGCCTTCCTCATTGACGGGTTGCGGGTGAACAATCTTTGTGACATTTTCCAAGATCACTAGGACAGACCCTATCATAAGAATCACAGCCGTTAGCATGGCTCCTAAAAGACTAAAACGTTTGTAACCCAAGGTGTACTGTCTATCTTCTTCACGGTTTGAAATTGTTTCTAAAAGGGCTGAGATGCCAATGGCTATAGCATCTCCCAAGTCATGAACGGAATCAGCAAGAACTGCACTCGAACCAAAGATTCCTCCTGCGATAAACTCAACAATCGCATAGCTTAAATTTAAGAAAAAAGCTAACCAGATAGATGTTTTAGAACTCATTTCTCTCCCTCCTTTGGTATAATGGGTATATACATACTTCTTTCATTTGTATTATCTAATAAAATTCAAAGAAAGGATAGAAGCAAACTGTCAGCCATGTTCAGTTCTGAACAGTTTGTCTCAAGTGTCTACATGCCAAAAAGAGACCGTCGAGTCAGCAAGACGAAAAAAGCCATCTATCAAGCTTTTTTACAACTTTTGAACGACAAAGGCTATGATGCCACTACTGTTCAGGATATCATTGACCTAGCAGATGTTGGGCGTTCTACTTTTTACTGTCACTATGAAAGCAAGGAACTCCTTTTAGATGAGCTCTGTCGCTACCTCTTTCATCATCTCTTTGAAAGGGAAGGACACTTTACTACCGAGGACTACCTCGCACATATCTTTTTACATTTTCAGAAAAACCAGGACCATGTTACCAGTCTGCTATTTTCCAAAAATGACTACTTCCTCCGTCAACTCCATAAAGAGCTAGAACACCATGTCTATCCCATGTTGGCTGATGAGTTAAAAGAAGCCCACACTAATCTGCCTACTTCTTACCTCCAACACTTGGTCGTGTCCAACTTTATCGAGACATTGACCTGGTGGCTCAAAAAAGGACAAGACTTTACATACCAGGAAGTTGTCCAGTTTTATCTAGACCTTCTCATTCCTAAAAATTGAATACAGAGTAGAGCTCAGTTGCCTTATTTCTAGGCTACTGAGTTTTCATCTTTTCAACAATCAAAAAAGCCCAGACAACATTGTCTGAGCAGTTTTCTATATGGTCGTTTAACAAAGTTGAGTTTGACATTTTCAAACTATTTCTTCAACAAACCTTGTTCTTGTAGAAACTCCTTGGCTACTTGTTCTGCTGACTTGCCTTCAACACCGACTTGGTAGTTGAGCTGGCTCATCTGGCTTTCAGTAATTTTACCAGCCAATTTATTGAGAACTGTTTCCAACTCTGGATGTTTCTTGAGAAGAACTTCTTTCATGAGTGGAGCCCCTTGATAAGGTGGGAAGAGTTGCTTGTCATCTTCCAATACCTGTAAATCATAACGTGCCAATTCCGCATCGGTCGAATAGGCGTCCGTGATTTGAATATCACCTGACTGAATAGCCTGATAGCGAAGGGCTGGTTCCATGGTCGCTACATTGAGATTGAGACCATACATTGATTGCAAGCCCTTATTGCCATCTTCACGGTCATTAAACTCGAGAGTAAATCCAGCCTTCAACTGCCCTTCCACTTTTTTCAAGTCCGAAATGGTCTTCAAGCCATATTCTTGAGCAATCTTTTTCGGAACAGCTACAGCATAGGTATTTTGATAAGACATGGGTTTGAGATAGGCTAGATGATTCTGTTTGGCAATACCATCACGCGCCACCTGATAAACCTGCTCTGGCTCATGACTCACTTTAGGTGATGGTTGCAGCAAACTTTCAGTCACCGTACCAGTAAATTCAGGATAGATATCAATATCGCCTTTTTTCAAAGCTTCATAAAGAAAGCTTGTTTTCCCAAAATTCGGTTTAACAGTAGCAGTCATGCTGGTATTTTCTTCAATGAGAAGCTTATACATATTGGCCAAAATTTCTGGTTCTGGACCCAATTTCCCAGCAATAACCAAGTTTTCTTTCTCTTTTTGAGCCAAGAGGGCTGGACTATAAGACAAACCAAGCAATATGGTCACCAAGGCAAAACCAGAGAAAATCGTCCGCAATTTTGCCTTTTCCATCACTTTTAGTAGGAAGTTAAAGGCAATAGCAAGCACTGCAGAAGAAAGGGCCCCAATCAAAATCAGACTGGCATTATTACGGTCAATTCCCAAAAGGATAAAAGAACCCAGCCCCCCTGCACCAATCAAAGCGGCCAAGGTTGCCGTACCGATAATCAAGACAGCTGCCGTCCGAATCCCAGACATCATAACAGGCATGGCAAGTGGAATTTCAAACTTCTTGAGACGTTCCCATCTGGTCATCCCAAAGGCAATCCCAGCCTCTTGCAGACTCGGATCAATTCCCTTGAGTCCAGTGATGGTATTTTGCAAAATCGGAAAAATCGCATAAATCACTAGAGCTGTCAAAGCCGGTAAGGTCCCAATTCCCATCAAGGGGATAAAGAGGCCCAACAAGGCAAGAGACGGGATGGTCTGGAAAATCCCTGCAATCTGCAAGACCCAATCTGCCAACTTCTCATGATAGCGAAGATAGACAGCCAAGGGAATCGCGATAAAGATAGCTAGCAACAAGGTCAAAAGCGACAACTGCAAATGTTGAGAGAGAGCTGTCAACCAATCACTAAAACGATCCTGAAAAGTTGCAATTAAATTAGTCATGAACACTACCTCCAAACAAGTCTGCTACAAATTCTGTTGCAGGGGCTTTTAAAATGGTCTCGGGATTCGCCACCTGGCGAATCTCTCCATCCTGCAAAACAGCAATACGGTCCGCCAATTTCAAAGCTTCATCCGTATCATGGGTCACAAAAATCGTTGTCATCCCAAACTCTTTATGCAATTCTTTAGTCAGAACCTGCAACTGTTTGCGAGAAATAGCATCCAAGGCTGAAAAAGGTTCATCCATGAGGAGAATCTTAGGCTGACCAATCATAGCACGAACAATACCGACCCGTTGCTGTTCTCCACCAGATAATTCACTAGGCAAACGATGCCCATACTCGGCTCCTGGTAAACCAACCTTAGCCAAAAGCTCTTCAGTTTTCTGAGCAATTTCTTCCTTAGTCCAGCCCTTCATTTCAGGAATCAGGGCAATATTTTCCGCAACTGTTAGATTGGGAAAGAGAGCAATAGCCTGTAAAACATAACCAGTAGAAAGACGAAGTTCACGCTCATCATAGTCTTTGATACGCTTGCCATCCATATAAATATTTCCATCAGTCGGTTCCAAGAGGCGGTTGACCATCTTAATCATGGTCGTCTTACCTGATCCAGATGGACCAACTAAAACCATAAACTCGCCATTCTCAATCCGTAAATTAACATCTCTCAAGACATCTTTTTCTGTGTAGCGTAGCGCCACATTTTTGTATTCAATCATTCTGTATCCTCAATTTAAAACTTCCCTCTATTGGTCAAGTCTTCTACCTTAGGCATGACTTCCTTATTATCCCAATGTTCCACAATTTTCCCGTTTTCTAGACGGAAGATGTCATACTGGGCATAGGCAACTCCACCAATCTGAGTCTGACCATAGCTAACCACATAGTTTCCTTGTCCTAAGAGTTTGAAAACAAAGTCAAAAGTGGTCTTTACTTATAAACAGCTAATTTGCTCCATTTTAAACCTCATTTTCATCCTCTTTCAGATTAGCCAAGATTCTTTCTTGAAAGGTTTCAAACTGACGAATTTCTTCCTCTGAAAATCCTTTGTAAAAAATCGTATCCAATTTCTGACTGACACGATGCCCCACTTCTTTCTGAGACTGCCCCAACTCTGTTAAAACCAAATACTTCTTACGCTTATCTTCTCCACATGGACTAATAGTTACAAGATTTTGTTCCTCTAGTTTTTTAATCATCGTCGTCAGAGTATTATTAGCAAGCCCAGTCGCAAGCGCAATATCTGTCGCAGTTGCGCAGCCAGTTTCACTATTCCATAAAACCGCTAAAATCTTGCCCTGTTCACTCCGATAAAGAGCTTCAGGATCTTGGCTCAGTAACTTTTGAAAAATCCGCCCATTCAACAAACGAATATGATGGGCTACCAAATGACTATCTTTCATGACACCTCCAATTTATTTCGATATCGAAACGAATGAAATAATTGTAACACTTGTCATTTCATCTGTCAACTATTTCGATTTGGAAATAATTTTTCCTAGCAAAAAAAATCTCCCACCCAAGGTAGAAGATTTGAATCTAATAAACTTAATCCGTCATGTCCGATACCAATGTTCGATGCTCCAACGGAATACTGCACATAACTAGCAAGAAAATGAAACCTGACTGAATCCAGAAGAGGGCCAAGTCAAAGATTCCATGCACAGCAACCACTGTAAGGAAAGATAGATAAAGACCTATAATCGGACGTTTCCCCGACTCCTGACTCATATCCATCATCAAGCGAACAGGAGCCACAGAAGACAAAACTAATAAAATGGTCCCCACAATTCCGTAACTCAGAATCGTATCAATATAAAGACTGTGAGCATGTTCATGATAAGGAGCATGTATCCGAGGATAGGAGTGCATGTAAGTCAATGGCCCCTCACCCCAAAAAGGATTTTGCTTAAATAAGGCCATCCCAGCATCCCAGATAGAAATTCGTTCTTCCATAGAAGAGTCTAAAGTCCCCATCCGAACTCCCAAATCACTAGAAAAGAGGAAGCTCAAGCCAATCGCAAAGACCCCAATACTAAGCCAAAAGGCCTTCCAGTTTTTAATGGTCGTAAAGAGATAAATAATGGCTCCAGCGATAATTGCAGGAAAGGCAGTTCGATTTTGCGTAAAGTTCAAACCAAAGAGATTCACAAAGCCTGCAATCACACAGAATACTTTCAACCAATTCAACTTGGTCGTTGTAAACAAATAGAAGGCAATCATGATACAGAAACAACAAATAATTCCATAATAATTAGGGTTAAAGAAGGTCACTTCTGCACGATTCTGATGCCACACCTGCATATTGGGTGAAAGAAAAGCATAGTTGAATTTCTTCACAATTTGGAAATGTTCTAAACTCGCAAAAGCAGCTGACAAGACGCTACCAAACAAGACGAGCTGCAAAATCAATCGAAAGAATTTATGTGATAAAATCGACTGATAGTGCAAAAAGAAAACAGTAAATAGAAAAATTCCTACTGAAGCCACAACTCCCATCCAATTTTGTGCAAAAACGGATATAACAGTACTATAGCCAAGAAAAAGAAGTAGCATCGGATGCTCCCCCATTTTCTGAAGAATACTTTTCATGTCCCCTGTGAAAATTAAACTGATAATATATAAACAGAATACAACTACAAAAAGATAAAAGGGTAAAAAGATACTCAGGATAATTCCCAATAAAATCAGCTCTTTACTAGACAACCCTTTCAGCTTTTCAATAAAGCCTATTGATTTCAAAATGAATCCTTTCTCTCCAAATCAGTTGATTCAGATAATAGTAAGCTACCCTATATTGTACCACTTTTTTAGCAATTTGAAAACAAAGGAAACGCTTCCATAGGTAAAAAAGCGAGCAAAAATACTGAGATTTCACAACTCAAGCTTAATAACTAGATTCACTCTAAAAAATCGTGCCGAAAATAGTAGGCATATGTTAAAATAGTAGTAATAAAATATAGATTAGAAGCAACTATCCAAACTAAAATCAAATCATATACTATTCTTAAAGAAAGGAAACACTATGAAATCCTACCAAGCCGTCTACCAAATTCTAGCTAAAGAAACCGACTATATCAGCGGAGAAAAAATCGCAGAAGAACTATCCCTAAGCCGAACATCAATTTGGAAAGCCATCAAGCGTCTAGAACAAGAAGGCATTGAAATTGATAGTATCAAAAACAAAGGCTACAAACTGGTGAATGGAGACCTTATTCTTCCAGAACTTCTAGAACAAAATCTTCCAATTAAAATAAGTTTTAAACCCGAAACAAAATCAACTCAACTAGATGCAAAAGAAGCAATTGATTTAGGGAATGAAGCAAACACCCTCTATCTAGCTTCCTATCAAACAGCAGGCCGAGGTCGATTTCAACGTTCTTTCTACTCACCACAAGGTGGCATTTATATGACACTCCATCTCAAACCAAATCTCCCTTACGACAAATTACCATCCTACACACTACTTGTAGCAGGAGCTGTCTACAAAGCCATTAAGAACCTAACTTTAATTGATGTCGACATAAAATGGGTCAATGATATCTACCTAAACAATCATAAAATTGGAGGAATCCTTACTGAGGCAATGACCTCTGTAGAAACTGGCTTAGTCACAGATATCATTATTGGAGTAGGAATCAACTTTGCTATCAAAGACTTCCCTCAAGAATTAAAAGAAAAAGCTGCTAGTTTATTCAAAGCTCCAGCACCTATAACCAGAAATGAATTAATCATAGAGACCTGGCGTGCTTTCTTCGAAACACCAGCAGAAGAGCTATTATACTTATACAAAAAAAAGTCATTTGTTCTAGGAAAAGAAGTGACTTTTACACTAGATCAAAAAGACTACAAAGGACTTGCTAAAGATATCTCAGATAATGGCAAACTTTTAGTTCAATGTGATAACGGAAAAGAAATCTGGCTCAATAGCGGAGAAATTTCACTAAAAACTTGGAAGTAATAGCAAAGTTATACAATAAAAAATAAACTATATAAAAAGTCTCTATAACATTTGTAGTGGGTAAATCTCCTATGAATATTATGGAGCCTATTTTATTGTAGAAAAAAGTCCCATAAGATCTATAATGAAAAGCAACCAAACCATTATTAGAAAAAATAATATAGAACAATTNCATTTTATCACAAAACTACTCGATATCAAAGACTCAAATATCCAAATTATAGATATCAGCAATAAGGATACACACAAGGAAATCATCGCTAAACTGGATTATGAGGCTCCACCTTGTCCTGATTGCAGAAGCCAAATGAAGAAATATGACTTTCAAAAACCGTCTAAGATTCCTTACCTTGAAACAACTGGTATGCCTACTAGAATTCTCCTTAAAAAACGCCGTTTTAAGTGCTATCAGTGCTTGAAAATAGCGGTCTCCGAGACCGCCCTCGTCAAGAAGAATCACCAAATCACTCGTATCGTCAATCAAAAGATTTCTCAGAATCTGATTGAAAAGACTTCTATGACCGATATTGCCCATCAGCTGTCCATTTCAACTTCAACTGTCATTCGCAAACTCAATGACTTCCGTTTTAATCATGATTTTTCTAGCCTTCCTGAGATTATGTCCTGGGACGAGTGTGCCTTCACCAAGGAAAAGATGAGTTTCATTACGCAAGATTTTGACAATCTCAACATCATCACCGTTCTTGAGGGAAGAACACAAGCTATCATCCGGAATCGCTTTCTTCGCTACAATAGAGCCGTTCGTTGTCAGGTGAAAATCATTACTATGGATATGTTTAGTCCCTACTATGACTTAGCTAGACAGCTTCGCTTTCGAATTTCTAGGCTCAGGCTGAAACAGTCTCCCAGACCGTTTCACTCCCGAATACTAAAATAGTCCTAGATCGCTTTCACCCTTCGTTATTATATTTCTAAACTTAGGCTAAAACAGTCCACTGGACTGTTTTACTCCAATACTTAAGCCGTGCCATGAGTCTTGTGCGTGTCCAAATTATGAATCAGTTTGAGCGAAAATCCCATGAATACAAGGCTATCAAGCGTTACTGGAAGCTCATTCAACAAGATAGTCGTAAACTCAGTGATAAGCGATTTTATCGCCCTACTTTTCGTATGTACTTGACCAATAAAGAGATTCTAGACAAGCTTTTGAGCTATTCTGAGGGCTTGAAACGCCACTACCCTCTCTATCAACTCTTGCTTTTTCACTTTCAAAATAAAAAGCCTAACAAATTTTTCGGACTTATTGAGGACAATCTTAATCTGGTTCATACTCTTTTTCAGACTGTTTTTAAAATCTTTCTCAAGGACAAAGAGAAAATTGTTAACGCACTTCAACTACCCTATTCTAACGCCAAATTGGAAGCGACCAATAATCTCATCAAACTTATCAAGCGAAATGCCTTTGCTTTTCGAAACTTTGAAAACTTCAAAAAACGGACTTTTATCTCTCTAAACATCAAAAAAGAAAGGACGAAATTTGTCCTTTCTCGATCTTAGCTTTTCTTCAACCCACTACAGTTGACAAAGAAGCAAGAAAAAGAGAGTTATAAACTCTCATTCAAACGGAGAATAAGGGATTCGAACCCTTGCGCCAGTTACCCGACCTAACGATTTAGCAAACCGTCCTCTTCAGCCTCTTGAGTAATTCTCCTATTAATGGGCACGAGTGGACTCGAACCACCGACCTCACGCTTATCAGGCGTGCGCTCTAACCACCTGAGCTACGCGCCCAAGTTAAAAACTTGGTATTTTGAACAAAGTTCAAAGCGGGTGACGAGAATCGAACTCGCGACAACAGCTTGGAAGGCTGTAGTTTTACCACTAAACTACACCCGCATAAATACTATAAATAAAAATGGCGCGAGACGGAATCGAACCGCCGACACATGGAGCTTCAATCCATTGCTCTACCAACTGAGCTACCGAGCCTTATTGCGGGAGCAGGATTTGAACCTACGACCTTCGGGTTATGAGCCCGACGAGCTACCGAGCTGCTCCATCCCGCGTTAATACAAAAGGAGGATGTGGGATTCGAACCCACGCACGCTTTTACACGCCTGACGGTTTTCAAGACCGTTCCCTTCAGCCGGACTTGGGTAATCCCGGCGAAGGGGATCGAACCCCCGACCTCCCGGGTATGAACCGGACGCTCTAGCCAGCTGAGCTACACCGCCATGAATCGGGAAGACAGGATTCGAACCTGCGACACCTTGGTCCCAAACCAAGTACTCTACCAAGCTGAGCTACTTCCCGAGTTAAAAAGAAAAATGCACCCTAGAGGAGTCGAACCTCTAACCGCCTGATTCGTAGTCAGGTACTCTATCCAGTTGAGCTAAGGGTGCTCATTATATTATGCCGAGGACCGGAATCGAACCGGTACGATCGTTACCAATCGCAGGATTTTAAGTCCTGTGCGTCTGCCAGTTCCGCCACCCCGGCCTCTCTAAGCGAACGACGGGATTCGAACCCGCGACCCCCACCTTGGCAAGGTGGTGTTCTACCACTGAACT
>NZ_RJNR01000015.1:0-37486 GCF_003942685.1 Streptococcus mitis
AGTACAGGCTATATGAAATATGATAAGTAAATATGCCTATTAGATTTTTTATAAACATAATATAAGTGAATAATATGAAAGGATAGCTCCTTTTCATTATCATAGTTAGACTATAAAAATATATAAAATTCTTAAAAATTATGGTATAATTTATGTTAATAAATTCGATATAGAGTTTAATGGATGATTCTATTGCTGACAATATTTAAGGGTTAGTTGATTGGTTTTCTTTTGAAAATCCATCCATTCATGGATACTGACAAATCTTACGAATTTGTTTAAGATATAGGTGAAATATAGTGAAAAATGGGAGGAATACTATGACTAAGAAACATTTTGAAGAGAAAAATGGTCCGAAATCAACTGTATCGAAGGTAGTGAAAGGAACTTCTCCATCTAAGATTAGGGGCAAGTTTTTTAAAATAAAAGTCTATATTGGCATTGCCATTAGTCTCTTGGTCGTTGCAATCCTAGCAAGCCTCTTCTTATTCTCACCTAACGCAAAGAAAGAGTCAAATGAATCCATTTCTTCAGTTGCTAAAAAAGAGAACACAAGTAAAGAAGCGATAGATACTTCGAAAGCGTCTGAGAATGAGAAGAAGAAAGAAGAGGAGATTCAAAAACTCAAGGAACAGCTAACCAGTTTAGATAGCAAGGTCTCTGAGTCAGAGAAGGTAGTTGACAAGTTAAAAGAAGAAACTGCAGTTCCGAAACTGGATATTGAAGCATTAAGAAATAATGATTTATCAAGTTTGAAGGGCACATGGCGTACACCGTCGGGCAATGAATATGTCATTAATGAGTCTGGTGAAATTTATATAACTAGCTTTAGAGATGGTCAAAAATTTGAATATACTGTTGAATTGGACAATAGTTACTCTCATCTGAAAAATCGAAGTTCAGATTCCAACTTTAAAGAAGTTGAAAGTCTAAGTGCACACACTAAAGGTTCTGTCGCAGGAGGATTTGTGGTAGTTGCCGTACCAAGTGGAGTTGTCATGCAACCTGGTGATGATGGAAAACTGACAGATAAAAGCAATCATGACGAGGAGAGACTGTTTGCAGGACAGCAATATGAAGCGATGTTGTTAAAACCAGAAGATGTTTATTATCGTGTAAAACCAGATACTAGTAAACTTGAGGAAGAAGAGAAACATTTAGCTCAACTACAGGCTGAACGCGAAGCAATCAAAACTTCTCTAGAATCTAAGGAAAAGAAAAATACGAACTAGAAAAAACTAGTTTAGAATCTAACTTTCGATTGTTTTAGTTTAGAAATACTGTTGCAATCGCTAGAATGAAGAAGCTCATTAGGGCTTCTTTTCTTTTATCTTAACACTTCAACCACTTAGACTGATATAGAGACCAGATAGGCAAAAGAACTTGTTCTTGAAACTGACCTCTGCTATAATGATTTTTGTAAGGGGCGTGAGGCGTCACTATCAGATAACTCAAGTTCATAAAAAAGCAATTGGAGATAAAAATGAAAAAATTATTAGGTATTGGATTCTTGCTAGTTTCAGCTTTGGTTTTGTATTTTGGTTCTGTTGGATGGCCAAGTTTGGATGTCAACCTATGGTCACTGATTCCGGTTGGTCTGTTCCTCTTTTTCACTCTAGAGAATTTTTTGAAAAAAGACTACAAGGCTAGTCTGATGTGTTTAATTATTGCTTTTATCATTGCAAATGCAATTTTAGACCTTTTGCCAATTTCAAGTGGCTTGGTAATTGGAGCGGGCGTACTAGCTTGCATTGGTATTGGATACCTCTTTCCTGATAAAGATACAAAAGAAGACAAATAGAAAAGGCCTCGAGATTTCTCGAGACCCTTTTTTACTTACCAGCGTAATATTTTTGAATTCCTTTCACGATACCTGCTACAAGCTTATCTTGATAGTGGCTATCTCGAATCTGTTGATTTTCAGCGAAATTATCTATATAACCAAGCTCTAGGAGGACGGCTGGTTTAGCAGTTTCTCGAAGAACGGCAAAGCTTCTTTCCAATAAACCAGCATCTTTAGCACCAGTTTCAGCTAACAATGAAGAGTGGATAGCGGCTGCAAGACGCTTGCTCTCACTCATACGGTCAGGATGGTTATGCCAGTATGGGTTGATTTTACTTGGATAATCAGGATCATCACTATAGGAATAGGTTTGAATACCGCTAGCTCTAGAGTACGCGCTACCAGTCGCATTGAAGTGAATACTAATAAAGATATCAGAGTTAGTCTTGTTAACCATACGAGAACGTTCTGTAACAAAATCTACATCAATATCACTATCACGTGAAGTAAGAACTTTGTAGCCAAGTTCTTCTAACTTTTTGCGTAATTTACGATACACCTGCATGTTGAGGTCTTTTTCAGCGACATTGTAATAGTATGCACCTGAGTCTCTTCCACCATGTCCAGGATCTAAAAAGATGGTTCTACTGTATTGGCCTTTTACAAAACCAACTTCTTTTGAGACCTCAGAAATCCATTGACCATTTTTGTGGAATAGATGGTCTTTACCGTCAATTTTGTAAGTTCCGGAAACATAATGTCCATTATCATCTAAGTAGTAGCGAGCCTTATAAGTGTCGTCGTAAATCCACTCTTTTTTAGCCATATAACCACCAGCTTTGAGATAGTAAGCTCCAATCCATTCTTTTGATGCATACATTCCACCACGCTTCAAAAAGAACCAGCTGTTATAGTTTTTATCAAATATCCATTCATTATCAGCCATGGCTCCATTGGTTTTTAGATAATAGCTTCCCGACCATTTATCGGCTAACATAGCTCCATCTTGAGCAAAAGAATACCAAGAACCGCTGATTTTTTCCCATTTGTTTTGGACAAATTTTCCAGATGCGTTCGCATAGAACCAGGTATCTTTAATTTTTACCCAGCTATTTTCAGCCATAGCACCACTGTTATTAAATAGGTAGCCCTTAAATGTAGTTGAGCTCAACATGATTCCCTTTTTATCAAAGTAGTACCAAGAACCATTGACTTTCTCCCACTTGTCCTGAGAGATTTTTCCAGAGGATGTGGCATAATACCAATTTTGGTCGATTTTTGCCCAGCCGTTTGTGGCCATAGCTCCACTTTTGGTCAGTAAATAGTTATCAAAAGTTGTATTACTAAGCATGATTCCATCTTTGTCAAAGTAATACCAAGCACCACCAATTTTCTCCCATTTATTCTGAGAAATTTTTCCAGAAGAATTAGCGAAGTACCATTTTCCATTGATAAAGTTCCAACCGTTTTCAGCCATCACTCCATCTTTATTGAAAACATAACCATCAAAGGTTGTATTGCTTAGTCGATGGCCATCTTTATTGAAGTAGTACCACTTTCCTTGGATTTTTTTCCAGTTAGTAACAGGTTTGTTGTGTTCGTAAAAGCGCCAGTTATTATTTTCTTCCTGCCAACCTTCTTTGACTTTTTCAACTTTTTCTTCTTTTTTTACTTCAGACTTCTTCTCTTCTGTGGCGGGAGTTTTTTTCTCTGTTTTTTCTTCTTTATCATCAATTTTAGAAGAATTGTCTGTTTTTTCAACCTTCTCTTTCGATTTTTCTTGGTTTTCGATTTTTGAAGTACTTGAATGAGGAATTGTTACATTTTCTCGTACTGACTCTGCTTTATTTTCTTGAGCTTGGGCAGTTGTTTGAGTGTATCCTAAAATAGATAAGGCAACTGCACTAGCAAGTAAAACCTTTTTCATATTAAACTCCTTTTGTTTTTTTGCTTATTATAATAAAATCTTGCTGATTTCTCAACTATCAAACTGAACTTCTTCTAGTAGATAGTCTATAAAGCGTTCGCCCATCTTAGATAGGCTGGTTTTTTCATGCTGGATATAGACCAGCTCAATTGGGTCATCAATATCCAGTGGGATAGAAACGATATTGTCTCCGTTGAGGTTGCTGTTCAAAATCCCTGTCGCAATGGTATAACCATCCAAACCAATCAAGAGATTAAAGAGGGTAGCACGGTCGCTGACTACGATAGATTTTTTGTGGTATTCCTGCGAGAGAATCTCTTCTGAAAAGTAGAAGGAGTTATGAGTTCCTTGGTCATAGCTGAGGTAAGGGAAGTTTTCTAAATCTTCCAGTTTCACCTTGTCTTTCTTGGCCAGAGGATTAGTCTTGCTGACAAAGATATGAGGCTGAGCTGTAAAGAGATGGTGAGCTAGCAGGTGGTTGTCATCCAGCATTTTGGTTAAAACATCACGGTTGTAGCTGTTCAAAAAGAGAACACCGACCTCACTACGGAAGTTCTTGACGTCATCGATAATCTCCCAAGTCCGAGTTTCACGAAGAAAGAGCTCATATTTCTCCATATCACTTTTCTTGAGCAGAGAGACAAAGGCATTGACTACAAAGGCATAGTGTTGAGACGAAACGCTAAAGAGTTCGCGGTGGGCGACAGGATTTTTATAACGTTCCTCCAGAAGTTGGGTTTGCTCGACAACCTGACGGGCATAGGAGAGAAACTCCATCCCATCACGGGTCAAGGTGATACCCTTGGGATTGCGGATAAAAATTTCAATACCCATTTCATTTTCCAAATCTCTCACAGCATTGGAAAGACTCGGCTGGGTGATAAAGAGCTGCTTAGCTGCCTCATTCATAGAGCCAGTTTCGACGATTTTGATAATATAGTGTAATTGTTGAATTCTCATGTTTTTATTGTACCACACTTGCGTCAGAATCGCCAAAGATGATAGGAAAATAAGGGGCATTGTGTGATTCTCTTCTTGAAAAAAACATAAAATTTTGCTAGAATGAGTCTTATGAAAACATTCTATGATGTGCAGCAATTCCTCAAACGATTTGGTATTATTGTTTACATGGGAAAACGCTTATATGATATTGAACTGATGAAGTTGGAGCTCTCTCGGATTTACGATGCAGGGTTGATGGACAAATTAGACTATCTAGAAGCAGAAGCGGTTCTTCGCAGAGAGCACAAGGTAGAATTGGATTATATTGAGAAAAATGGAGAAAAGAACTAATGGTTACTTGGATTTTGTGGGCACTTATACTAGCAATGTTGGCGTGGATGGGCTTTAACTATCTTCGTATTCGCCGTGCGGCTAAAATTGTAGACAATGAGGAGTTTGAAGCCTTGATTCGTACGGGTCAATTGATTGATTTGCGCGACCCAGCAGAATTCCACAGAAAACATATTCTTGGGGCTCGCAATATTCCTTCAAGTCAGTTGAAGACTAGTCTTGCAGCCCTTCGTAAGGATAAACCTGTCCTTCTTTACGAAAACCAACGTGCGCAACGTGTGACAAATGCAGCCCTTTACTTGAAAAAACAAGGTTTTTTTGAGATTTATATCCTTTCTTATGGTTTGGATTCTTGGAAAGGGAAAGTCAAAGTCGAGAAATAAGAAAACGAGCTTGGATATTTCCGAGCTCATTTTTTAACCACTTTTTCTGAGAAAGTCACGAATACTTGCCAACTCTTCTGAGTTTAGGGGACGATAGTATCCTGCTTGAAGATTTTCATCTAAGCTCCAAGGTCCAAAATGGGTGCGTTTGAGGGAGGTTACTTTGACACCAACCGAGAGGAACATTTTCTTAACCTGATGAAATTTTCCTTCTGAAATGGTGATAGAGGCTCGACTGAGGGAAGGACTTGCAGATAGAATCTCTAATCTTGCAGGTTTACAGACAGTACCATCTAAAAAGACAATTCCCTTTTGAAAGGCTTGGATATGGTCAGGTGTTAGAAGTCCATTGACCTCAACTCGATAAGTTTTATAGACATGATATTGGGGATGGAGGAGCTGAAAGCCTAAGGGACCGTTATCGGTCAAGAGGAGGAGGCCGGTCGTATCTCGGTCCAGTCGGCCGACGGCATAGAGCTTGTCAGACTGGATGTCAGGTGACAGCAAGTCCATGACAGTTGGAAGTTCCCTGTCTTTATTGGCTGTAACGACACCAGCAGATTTATGAAGCATAAGGTAGGTGTGCTCATAGCCTCGAATGATTTGGCCCCGAAAGAGGAGTTCCTGTAGTCCTGTATCGATATTTTGGGCTAGGGAGCGGGCTGGGCAACCATCGACGAGAATTTCCCCTTTGAGGAGTGCTTGCTTCATGGCCTTTCGGCTAACTTTTTCTTGGGCTAATAAATTATCTAAACGCATACTGTGCCTATCTTATCATAAGTCGCTTGCTTTGAAAAGGCTTGACGTGAAAAGAAAAGCATAGTGAAAACATTTACACTTGCTTGAGTTATGTTATTTACCTGAAATTATGGTATAATCGTTCAGTTAGAAAATAAATTTTGAATATTATAGAGGAAATCATGACAAAATTAAGAGAAGATATCCGTAACATTGCGATTATCGCCCACGTTGACCACGGGAAAACAACCCTCGTTGACGAACTATTGAAACAATCAGAAACGCTTGATGCACGTACTGAATTGGCTGAGCGTGCTATGGACTCAAACGATATCGAAAAAGAGCGTGGAATTACCATCCTTGCTAAAAATACAGCCGTTGCCTACAACGGAACTCGTATCAACATCATGGATACACCAGGACACGCGGACTTCGGTGGAGAAGTTGAGCGTATCATGAAAATGGTCGACGGTGTTGTCTTAGTCGTAGATGCCTACGAAGGAACAATGCCACAGACTCGTTTTGTATTGAAAAAAGCCTTGGAACAAGACCTTGTGCCAATCGTGGTTGTTAACAAAATCGACAAACCATCAGCTCGCCCAGCTGAAGTAGTGGACGAAGTCTTGGAGCTTTTCATCGAGCTTGGTGCAGATGATGACCAGCTTGATTTCCCAGTGGTGTATGCTTCAGCTATCAACGGAACTTCTTCATTGTCAGATGATCCAGCTGACCAAGAAGCGACTATGGCGCCAATCTTTGACACAATTATCGACCATATCCCAGCTCCAGTAGATAACTCAGATGAGCCTTTACAGTTCCAAGTGTCACTTTTGGACTACAATGACTTCGTTGGTCGTATCGGTATCGGTCGTGTCTTCCGTGGTACTGTTAAAGTTGGTGACCAAGTTACCCTTTCTAAACTTGATGGCACAACTAAAAACTTCCGTGTCACAAAACTCTTCGGTTTCTTTGGTTTGGAACGTCGTGAAATTCAAGAAGCCAAAGCAGGTGACTTGATTGCCGTTTCAGGTATGGAAGATATCTTTGTCGGTGAAACCATTACTCCGACAGATGCAGTAGAAGCTCTTCCAATCCTACACATCGATGAGCCAACTCTTCAAATGACTTTCTTGGTCAACAACTCACCATTTGCTGGTAAAGAAGGTAAATGGGTAACTTCTCGTAAGGTAGAAGAACGCTTGCAGGCAGAATTGCAAACAGACGTTTCCCTTCGTGTTGACCCAACTGATTCACCAGATAAATGGACTGTTTCAGGACGTGGAGAATTGCACTTGTCAATCCTTATCGAAACAATGCGTCGTGAGGGATATGAACTTCAAGTATCTCGTCCAGAAGTTATCGTAAAAGAAATCGACGGTGTTAAATGTGAGCCATTTGAACGTGTTCAAATCGATACTCCAGAAGAATACCAAGGATCTGTTATCCAAAGCCTTTCTGAACGTAAGGGTGAAATGTTGGATATGATTTCAACTGGTAATGGTCAAACTCGTTTGGTCTTCCTTGTTCCAGCGCGTGGTTTAATTGGATACTCAACTGAGTTCTTGTCAATGACTCGTGGTTACGGTATCATGAACCATACCTTCGACCAATACTTGCCATTGATTCCAGGGGAAATTGGTGGACGTCACCGTGGCGCCCTTGTTTCTATCGATGCTGGTAAGGCTACAACTTACTCAATCATGTCTATCGAAGAACGCGGTACGATCTTTGTCAACCCAGGTACTGAAGTTTACGAAGGAATGATTATCGGTGAAAACTCTCGTGAAAATGACTTGACAGTTAACATCACTAAGGCGAAACAAATGACCAACGTTCGTTCAGCTACTAAGGACCAAACAGCTGTTATCAAGACACCTCGTATCTTGACACTTGAAGAGTCTCTTGAGTTCTTGAACGACGATGAGTACATGGAAGTAACGCCTGAGTCTATCCGTTTGCGTAAACAAATCCTTAACAAGGCAGAGCGTGAGAAAGCTAACAAGAAGAAAAAATCAGCTGAATAAGAGCTAGAAAGAGATAAAGATGGTTTATTTAATCATAGGACTCCTCTTATTACTACTCTATGTATTTGCGACACCAGAAAGCATTAAAGGGACAGTCAATATCGTCCTTGTCGTCTTTGCTTTCGTAGCACTCTTGATTTTGCTCATGTTGTCTGTTCTGCAAATCTTTCAGCTACCGACAGAATTCTTTATCGCAATCGCCATGCTCTTCCTAGCATACTTTAGCTTGCGAGATATTACCCTCATGTCGGTTAGTAAAAGTAAAAGAAGATAAAAGAGAGTTTTGGCTCTCTTTTTTTGTATCAATTTTACAATAGTTTGAATTGCTTTTTAGTTAATATCATCTCTTTTGCTTGGATAATATGAATGGGAAAAACTTGTATAAAATTCGTTAATGACATCTATTTTTAAGGGAACTGTAAAATTCTATTACTAATAATATTTTGGTAAAATATGTTGATAGATTATATAGAAAGTGATATACTTAAATTATAAGAAATCGTTTTCAAAACGAGGAAGGNTTAAATTTGTTGTCTTGGTGCTCAGGGTGTAATGGATTAAACTAGGAAAATAATTCTAAGAATTTATAAAACATAAAATCTTTGTTCTATAGGGTTATTCTCTTATACAAGGAGTCTACTATGAAGAAACTATTCATATTATTATCAACTTTTTTTCTCAGCTTTTTCTTTGCTTGGATTATTGTCTTACGTGCGCCACAATATTTATATGCAAGCTATGATTCCGTTTCCTTACTTCGTGTTAAAAAAGATACTCAGGAACCGACGCGTGAGGTATTTGAAAAGGAATTAGAGAATTTTGCAAACTCAGAACAGAGTTTAATAGCTAGAAGAATTGTAGAGCCGAGTAAGGATGGGACGACTCACTTTACTTATGCAACTTATGGTCAGGGAACTTTACCAAAAGAATTCCAAGAAGCTAGCCAAGAAAGTCGTGAACGTAGTGATCCGCTAAATAGTTATCTCCTTTTGTCAGGCTCCTTGACGAAAGAAAAGCTTGCCGATAAATTAGGAGATTTGGGTTATAAAGCAATTCCTGACCGAAAGACACCGCCCTATTCTCTTGCCTTTAGAATGTTACTAATTCCCCTTATTTTAATTAGTTTAGCAATATTTGGCTTATCTTTCTTTGCTTTAGTGATTATCACTCGGATTAAGGAAATGAGAGCAGCAGGTATAAAACTCTTTTCTGGTCAGACTCTCTTATCCATCATGGGGCATTCTTTATCTACTGATATCAAATGGCTCCTTCTATCAGCCCTCCTTTCCTTCCTAGGTGGGGGAGTCGTTCTTTTTAGTCAAGGTTTGTTTTATCCTATCTTGTTAGCCACCTATGGTTTTGGGATTAGTCTCTATCTGTTGTTTTTATTGGCGATTTCAATTTTACTAATGCTTCTTTATCTAATGAGTTTGAGTTACAAGGCATTAGTTCCTGTTATTAAGGGGAGATTACCCCTTAAACGCTTGATGGCTTTAACCCTATTGTGTCAGTTGATTGCTGTCTTTGCAGTAGGCTACGCTGTTAAGACAGGTTTGACGTCTTACCAACGATTGAAAGAACTTGAAATTTCAAAACAAGCATGGCAGGACAGAGCAGACTATTATCAAATTTCTTTTGGCTTAGGTGATAGAGTAAATGATACAGAAAATCAGAGTAAGTGGTATGCCTTTGCCAAGGAAGCAATCGAAGAAGAACAAGCTCTTTATGTAAAGGATAATCTGTTCCATTTTGCCAATCCACAAGGAAAAAATGAACAGGGAGAGACACTGGATACCTATAGCCCAGATGCTAATACGCTCTATGTTAGTCCAAGTTATTTGGACAAGGAAAAGGTCGTAGTAGATGCTGAGACTAAACAGAAGTTAGCCCATCTCCAAAAAGGGGAATTTGGACTCTTATTACCAGAATCTCTTCGTTCACAGGAAGCAGAACTTAAGAAAGTTTTTGAAGAAAGTTTAAACTCTTATGGACAATCAAGTGAGGATAAAGACGCTCCTTTAGAGTATGAAATGAGAGCGATTGTTAGTTATCTTCCAACTGGAGAAAAGCGGTTTGTTTATAACAACGGTGAGAATCCCGTATCCACTCAGTATTTGACTGATCCGATTTTAGTTGTATTTACGCCGACTTCTACAGGTGATAGTATCATTTCCAAATCTAGTTGGTCTATCAATGCTGGAAAACAACTCTTTATCAAAGGATATGAGAGTGGGCTAGAACTCTTGAAGAAAGCTGGAATTTATGAGCAAGTATCCTATCTTAAAGAAGGAAGAAGTGTTTATCTAACTCGTTATAATGAAGTTCAAACTGAAACAGCAACTTTAATCTTAGGAGCTATTGTTGGGATAGCTAGTTCCTTGTTACTCTTTTATTCTGTCAATCTTCTATATTTTGAGCAATTCCGTCGAGATATCTTGATTAAACGAATTTCAGGTTTACGATTTTTTGAAACACATGCTCAGTATATGGTTAGTCAATTTGCCAGTTTTGTATTTGGTGCTAGTCTCTTTATTTTACGCAGTAGAGACTGGGTAATTGGCTTACTCACTTTATTAGTCTTTCTAGTTAGTGCAGTTCTGACGCTTTACCGTCAAGCGCAGAAAGAATCTCGTGTTTCTATGACAATTATGAAAGGAAAATAGGATGATTGAACTAAAGAATATATCTAAAAAATTTGGAAGCCGTCAGCTATTTTCAGATACGAATCTTCATTTTGAAGGTGGGAAAATTTATGCCTTAATCGGTACAAGTGGCTGTGGTAAGACAACACTCTTGAATATGATTGGACGATTAGAGCCATATGACAAAGGACAAATCATCTATGATGGTACTTCTCTTAAGGACATCAAGCCTTCTGTTTTCTTTAGAGATTACTTAGGATACCTATTTCAAGATTTTGGCTTAATCGAAAGCCAAACCGTCAAAGAGAACCTCAATCTGGGTTTAGTTGGTAAAAAGTTGAAAGAAAAAGAGAAAATCTCTTTGATGAAACAAGCTCTAAACCGTGTCAACCTCTCTTATTTAGACCTGAAGCAACCTATCTTTGAATTATCAGGAGGAGAAGCACAGCGTGTTGCACTAGCGAAGATAATTTTAAAGGATCCGCCTTTGATTCTCGCAGATGAACCAACCGCTTCCTTAGACCCCAAAAACTCTGAGGAATTACTCTCTATCCTAGAATCTTTAAAAAATCCGAATCGAACCATTATTATTGCAACCCACAATCCTCTGATTTGGGAGCAAGTGGACCAAGTCATTCGAGTTACCGATTTATCACATAGATGATATGGCAAGATTCAGTTAGAAGAAAGAGTCACAAACACACTTTGTGGCTTTTTTATTTCCATAAAAATGGTAAAATAGTAAGAGTAGAAATGGAGTTCGAGACATGAAAGTAATAGATCAATTTAAAAATAAGAAAGTCCTTGTTTTAGGTTTGGCCAAGTCTGGTGAATCTGCAGCTCGTTTGTTGGATAAGCTGGGTGCCATTGTGACAGTAAATGACGGGAAACCATTCGAGGACAATCCAGCTGCCCAAAGTTTGTTGGAAGAAGGGATCAAGGTCATCACAGGCGGTCATCCTTTGGAACTCTTGGATGAAGAGTTTGCCCTTATGGTGAAAAATCCAGGCATCCCTTACAGCAATCCCATGATTGAAAAGGCTTTGGCAAAGGGAATTCCAGTCTTGACTGAGGTGGAATTGGCTTACTTGATTTCAGAAGCGCCAATTATCGGTATCACAGGTTCGAACGGTAAAACAACCACAACGACCATGATTGGGGAAGTTTTGACTGCTGCTGGTCAACATGGTCTTTTATCAGGGAATATCGGCTATCCAGCTAGTCAAGTGGCTCAAACTGCGTCAGACAAGGACACTCTTGTTATGGAACTTTCTTCTTTCCAACTCATGGGCGTTCAAGAATTTCATCCTGAGATTGCAGTTATTACCAACCTCATGCCAACTCATATCGATTATCATGGTTCTTTTGAGGAATATGTAGCAGCCAAGTGGAATATCCAGAACAAGATGACAGTGGATGATTTCCTTGTCTTGAACTTTAACCAAGACTTGGCAAAAGAATTGGCAAGAAAAACACAAGCTACAGTTGTACCATTTTCAACACTTGAAAAGGTTGATGGAGCTTATCTGGAAGATGGTCAACTCTACTTCCGTGGGGAAGTTGTCATGGCAGCGAATGAAATCGGAGTTCCAGGTAGCCACAATGTGGAAAATGCCCTTGCGACGATTGCTGTAGCCAAGCTTCGTGGTGTTGATAACCAAACCATCAAAGAAACTCTTTCAGCCTTTGGTGGTGTCAAACACCGTCTCCAATTTGTGGATGAAATCAAGGGTGTCAAATTCTATAATGATAGCAAGTCAACCAATATCTTGGCTACTCAAAAAGCCTTGTCAGGATTTGACAACAGCAAGGTCATTTTGATTGCAGGTGGTTTGGACCGTGGTAATGAGTTTGACGAACTGGTGCCAGACATTACTGGACTTAAAAAGATGGTCGTCCTGGGTCAGTCTGCCGAACGTGTCAAACGGGCAGCAGACAAGGCTGGTGTGGCATATGTGGATGCGACTGGTATTGCAGATGCGACCCGCAAAGCCTATGAACTTGCGACTCCAGGAGATGTAGTCCTTCTCAGTCCTGCAAATGCCAGCTGGGATATGTATGCTAACTTTGAAGTACGTGGCGACCTCTTTATCGACACAGTAGCGGAGTTAAAGGAATAATATGAAAAAAATTGTCTTTACAGGTGGGGGGACGGTTGGACACGTTACTCTCAACCTTTTGTTAATGCCTAAGTTCATCGAAGATGGCTGGGAAGTTCACTATATTGGGGACAAGCGTGGGATTGAACACCAAGAAATCCTCAAGTCGGGTCTTGATGTCACCTTCCATTCTATTGCGACTGGCAAATTGCGCCGTTATTTCTCTTGGCAAAATATGCTGGACGTCTTTAAAGTTGGATGGGGAATTGTCCAATCTCTCTTTATCATGTTGCGACTTCGTCCACAAGCACTTTTTTCAAAGGGAGGCTTTGTCTCTGTGCCACCTGTTATCGCTGCGCGTGTTTCAGGAGTGCCTGTCTTTATTCACGAATCTGACTTGTCCATGGGCTTGGCCAATAAAATCGCCTATAAATTTGCGACGAAGATGTATTCAACCTTTGAGCAAGCTTCAAGTTTGTCTAAGGTCGAGCATGTGGGAGCGGTGACCAAGGTTTCAGATCAAAAAAATCCAGAACCAGATGAATTGGTAGATATTCAAACCCACTTTAATCCTAAATTGCCAACTGTATTGTTTGTCGGTGGTTCTGCAGGCGCTCGTGTCTTTAACCAATTGGTGACAGACCATAAGAAAGAACTGACAGAACGCTACAATATTATCAATCTAACTGGAGATTCTAGCCTGAACGAGTTGAGCCAAAATCTTTTTCGTGTTGACTATGTGACCAGTCTCTATCAACCCTTGATGGAATTGGCTGATATTGTTGTGACACGTGGTGGTGCCAATACGATTTTTGAGCTCTTGGCCATGGCAAAATTACATGTTATTGTGCCACTTGGTCGTGAAGCTAGTCGTGGAGACCAGATTGAAAATGCAGCTTACTTTGTAAAAAAAGGCTATGCAGAAGAGCTTCAAGAAAGCGATTTGACCTTGGACAGTTTAGAAGAGAAGCTTTCTCACTTACTAAGCCACAAGGAAGACTACCAAGCTAAGATGAAGGCTTCTAAGGAATTGAAATCTCTAGCAGATTTTTATGAATTATTGAAAAAAGATTTATCATAAGGAAAGTAAATGTCAAAAGATAAGAAAAATGAGGGCAAAGAAATCCTCGAAGAATTTAAAGAGTTATCAGAATGGCAGAAACGAAACCAAGAATACCTAAAAAAGAAGGCTGAAGAAGAGGCAGCCCTAGCTGAGGAGAAGGAAAAGGAAAGAAAAGCTCGAATGGCTTCCAAATCTGAAAAGTCAGATGAAACTGAGGATCAAGATAGTGAACCTGAACCAAAAGACCCAGAATCAGCTAAGGAAGAGTCTGAAGAAAAAGTAGAAAAGTCAGAAGACGTCAAAAAAGAAGTAGCCAAAGAAGAATCAAAGTCCAAAGAGCCAAAGAAAGAGGATAAAAAGGCAGATAAAAAGCCTGTAAAGGAAAAACCGGTCAAACCGAAAATTCCAGGAGTTCATATCTGGCGGGCTATCTCGATTTTGTTTCTCAGTCTGCTTGTATTGGTTGTCTCTGCATACTTGCTCAGTCCTTATGCGACCATGAAGGATATTCGTGTTGAGGGAACAGTGCAAACTACAGCTGATGATATTCGACAGGCTTCAGGCATTCAGGATTCGGATTATACGATTAACCTTCTGCTAGATAAGACAAAATATGAAGAGCAGATTAAGTCTAATTATTGGGTTGAATCAGCTCAGCTTGTCTATCAATTTCCAACCAAGTTTACAATCAAGGTCAAGGAATATGATATTGTGGCCTACTATGTTTCTGGAGAAAGTCATTATCCAATTCTTTCAAGCGGTCAGCTTGAGACCAGTGCGGTGAGTTTGGTGAGTCTGCCAGAAACTTATATATCAGTTCTCTTTAATGACAGCGAACAAATCAAGACCTTTACCTCAGAACTTTCTCAAATTAGCCCCGAACTCAAATCTGCTATCCAGAAGGTGGAACTATCCCCAAGCAAGGTGACTTCAGATTTAATTCGATTGACTATGAATGATTCGGACGAAGTCTTGGTTCCTCTATCTGAAATGAGTAAGAAACTGCCTTATTACAGTAAGATTAAGCCACAATTGTCAGAACCGAGTGTGATTGACATGGAAGCTGGAATTTACAGTTATACTGTGGCGGATAAATTAATTATGGAAGCTGAGGAAAAGGCCAAACAAGAGGCTAAGGAAGCTGAGAAGAAACAAAAAGAGGAAGAGAAGAAAAGACTGGAAGAACAGCAGAATAAACTAGAAGAGGAAAGGAAAAAGCTGGAGGAAGAGGGCAATCAAAACCAAACGCCCCGACGTTCATCGCGTCGCTAGGTTTAGCTTTTCTCTTGTAGTTCTTCAGTGGCCATGTTTTTACTTGACAAGTGCTAGTAGAAATAATAGAATAGTAAAAAACCTTTAAAGCAGTCCAGAGAGGCAGCTAAGGTTAGACGGTGAAAGGGTGGAGACTACCCATTTTTCGTGGAACCTTGCTGTTGGCAGGTTCCTTTTTTTGTGGCTTCTTGTGGCCAGACTCTCTCACTAGCAAAGGTAAAAGGAGAAACCTATGCGAGAACATCGTCCAGTTATTGCTCTTGATTTTCCTAGTTTTGAGGCGGTCAAGGAATTCTTAGCTCTTTTTCCAGCAGAAGAAAGCCTTTATCTTAAGGTAGGGATGGAGCTTTATTACGCAGCAGGTCCTGAGATTGTATCCTACTTAAAAGATCTGGGACACAGTGTCTTTTTGGATCTCAAGCTTCATGATATTCCCAATACAGTCAAGTCAGCCATGAAGGTCCTGTCTCAGCTTGGTGTGGATATGACTAATGTTCATGCGGCTGGTGGTGTAGAGATGATGAAGGCGGCGCGTGAAGGTCTTGGAAGTCAATCAAAATTGATCGCTGTCACTCAGCTTACATCAACATCAGAGGCTCAGATGCAGGATTTTCAAAACATCCAAACCAGTCTGCAAGAGTCTGTAATACATTATGCCAAGAAGACAGCTGAAGCTGGCTTGGATGGTGTTGTTTGCTCGGCTCAGGAAGTGCAAATCATCAAACAGGCTACCAAACCAGAGTTTATTTGTCTGACACCGGGCATTCGTCCTGCAGGTGCTGCAGTAGGAGATCAAAAACGTGTGATGACACCTGCTGATGCCTATCAAATCGGTAGTGACTATATCGTAGTGGGACGTCCTATTACCCAAGCTGAGAATCCTGTTGCAGCTTATCATGCTATCAAGGATGAATGGACACAGGACTGAAATTAAAGAACTAGATTAGAAAAATAAAAGGAGAATATCATGACACTTGCTAAAGATATCGCTAGCCACCTCTTGAAAATCCAAGCCGTTTACCTCAAACCAGAGGAGCCTTTCACTTGGGCATCTGGTATCAAGTCACCCATTTATACGGATAACCGTGTGACCCTTGCCTATCCAGAAACTCGTACTCTCATTGAAAATGGTTTTGTAGATGCTATCAAAGAAGCCTTTCCTGAGGTTGAAGTGATTGCAGGAACTGCGACAGCTGGGATTCCACACGGAGCTATCATTGCTGATAAGATGAATTTGCCATTTGCCTACATCCGTAGCAAACCAAAAGACCACGGAGCTGGTAACCAAATAGAAGGCCGCGTAGCTCAGGGTCAAAAAATGGTAGTGGTTGAAGATCTTATTTCAACAGGTGGTTCTGTTCTTGAAGCAGTAGCAGCTGCTAAACGAGAAGGAGCAGATGTGCTTGGAGTTGTAGCGATTTTCAGTTACCAATTGCCAAAAGCAGATAAGAACTTCTCAGATGCAGGTGTCAAACTTGTGACACTTTCTAACTACAGTGAACTCATCCATCTAGCCCAAGAAGAAGGCTATATCACACCAGAAGGCCTCGATCTTCTAAAACGATTTAAAGAAGACCAAGAAAATTGGCAAAACGCCTAAAACATAGAAAATCAGGTAGTCACTAGGATTACCTGATTTCTTTTTGTGATTTCATTGAGTATTATACTCAATGAAAATCAAAGAGCAAACTAGGAAGCTAGTCGCAGGTTGCTCAAAGCACTGCTTTGAGGTTGTAGATAAGACTGACGAAGTCAGTCACATATATAATCCAAGGCGACGTTGACGTGGTTTGAAGAGATTTTCGAAGAGTATCAGTCAACTTTTCCGCCCTCAACAACAAGGTCATCTGCTTTAGCAGCGTCACCGTAGGTTGGGTGGAGTGTTTTTTCATAGACCTTGTGGAAGAAGTTTTCTTTGCCTAATTTTTCAATATCTTTATTGATGAAGTCTAGCAATTCTTGGTTGCCTTTTTGAACTGCTGCCGCAATGGTATCTGGATTACCGAGGGAAGTAATTCCTACTTCAAATCCTTTATTTTCAAGCGCCCAAGCTAGAACTTCAGTATTGTCAGTAGAGAAGGCATCTCCACGTCCGTCAAGAAGAGCTTGGTAAGAGTCACTGTATTGGTCATATTTTTGGAGTTTAATTTCTGGATGATTCTTTTCAAAATAAGTCTCAGCAGTCGTTCCTTTTGTGACAATTAAGGTTTTACCTTCAAGTTGTTTGACGTCTGTAATGAGACCAGTCTTAGGTGATACGACTCCAAGAGAAACTTTCATGTATGGAAGGGCAAAATCAACTTGTTTCTTGCGTTCGTCAGTCACTGTAAAGTTGGCAAGAGTAATATCTACCTTGTTTGAAATCAAGTATTCCGCACGGTTGGCAGCGTCGACTGAAACGTATTTAACCTTGACACCAAGGTCTTGGGCCAGTTGGTTCCCAAGTTCAATATCGTAACCTTGGTAAGAACCGTCATTGTCAACGTAACCAAACGGTTTTTTATCTCCAAACACGGCGACTCGTAGCTCACCGCTTTTTTTGATTTCATCGATTGTGCGAGCCTTGGCAGTGGTTTTGCCAGAGGATGAACCAGCGTTTCCACCTGAGCTACAAGCAGTGACAAAGATAAGGGCAAAGGCAAGTGCCAAAACAGTTAAGAGTGGTTTGAATAGTTTCATAAGAATCTCCTTTATAGATATGAGCCAAATTGGCTAAAGTCAAAGACGTTTAAAAATTCCTGAGCTCGTTTGGTTTGAGGATTGGTAAAGAAGGCTTGAGCCGTTCCTTCTTCAGCAATTTTCCCTTGGTCGAGGAAGATAATCCGATCGGCAATAGCTTGGGCAAACTGCATTTCATGGGTTACTAAAATCATGGTGCGACCTTCTTGAGCTAAATCATTGATAAGTTCTAGAACCTCACGCACCATTTCTGGATCCAGCGAAGCAGTCACTTCGTCAAAAAGGATGATTTCTGGATGCATGAGGAGGGCACGGACAATTGCAACCCGTTGCTTCTGTCCACCAGATAATTGACGCGCAAAGCTATGTTGTTTGTCTAGCAAACCGACACGTTCCAGTAGTTGCAGAGCTTCTTCCGTTACTTCCTTCTTGTCCCTTCCTTGAGCCTTGATAGGACCTAGGATGAGGTTTTGTAGGACATCCAGATGGGGAAAGAGTTCATAACTTTGAAAGACCATGCCAATCTTTTGGCGAACTAGGTGAAAGTCTTTTTTATTTTCAACGATAGACTGACCGTCCAGAAGAATATCTCCACCTTGAATACTTTCTAAGCCGTTGAGACAACGAAGGAGGGTACTTTTCCCACAACCAGAGGGTCCTAGAATGACGACAACTTCCCCTTTATTGATTTGTAGGGATAGACCTTGGAGGATGGGATTGTCTCCGAAGGATTTTTTGAGTTCCTTGATTTCTAAGATAGTTTCAGACATTTAGTTCCTCCAATGTTTTTCTAAGTGAGTGGATAGTTTGGAAATAGGGAAGCAGACTGCGAAATACAAGACTAGAATGGTTCCATAAATCCAAAAGGAAGCGGTTGCGATAGTCAAGCGATTGCTATCGATGATTTGCTGTCCAACCTTGGTCACTTCAACTACCCCAATCAAGACAACCAAGGAAGTGGTTTTGATCATCCGAGTGACAAGGTTGATGGCTTGTGGTAGCAATCTTCTCAAGACCTGTGGGATGATGATGTGGTAGTAAAGTTGAACATTTGTCAAACCTAGTGCCTGTCCACTTTCAAACTGATGCTTAGGGAGGGAAGTGATGGCTCCACGGACCAAGTCCCCCATTTCAGCTGTTCCCCAGAGGGTAAAAACGATAATAGCTGAAGTCTCTCCTGAGATATTGATATTAAAGTTTCGAGCTAATCCGAAATAAACGATGAAGAGTAGCACCAGTTGGGGCATGATACGAATAAATTCCAGATACAATCGTGTTAAAAATCGTACGATTCTAGAATGGGAGGTCATGACAATTCCCATGACTGTTCCGAAAATCATGGATAAGAGGACAGACAGGATAGAAATGCCAATCGTGACGCCCAATCCCTGTAAAATCCGCAGGAGATTATTTCCCTGAAAGAGTACTTGGATTCCCGAATCCTGCATGGCGGAGCCTCCTTTCTATCCAGCTAAAGACCAGTGATATGGGCAGCAGCATAATCAGGTAAGCAATTACCAACATAGCTAGCGCAATGTCTGTCTCATAATAGAGCCCAATCAAGTCCTTGGCGACGTACATGAGGTCTGCTAAAGCTACTGCTGAGAAAACGGAGGTTTCCTTGATGAGGAAAATGACATTGGCGCTAAAAGATGGTAGGGCCACCGCTGTTGCTTGCGGAAGAACCACATAGCGAAAGACCTGTACAGGTGTCAGACCGATGGCTAATCCAATCTCATGCTGGGTTTGACTGATGGCTTCCAACCCACTTCGGAAAGATTCTGCCATATAGGAGCCTCCTAAAAAGACTAATCCCAGAGTAGCACAGACTTCCGAAGATAGGACAATCCCTATTCGGGGAAGACCGAAGTAGAGAAAGAAGAGTTGAATCAAAAGGGGTGTATTACGTGACAATTCAATGTAGGCTGTCGCTATTTGCGCCAAAAAAGGGATGCGGTAATGCCGGATGATACTAACGATTAAACCGAGCAGAAAGGATCCCAGAATTCCCCAAACTGCAATATGCAAGGTTAGGAGAAAAGCCTTTTGATATAGTGGTAGATATTGTTCAACAATGGACCAATCCAAAAATAGAACCTCCCATCTAGAAATAATACAGTTATTGTAGCACTTAAAATCTCCTTTGGATAATATCTATTTTTTATTGCCGTGATAAGGATTTTTTATCATAGATATAAAATTTCTGAAATTTCCAAACAAAATATTTGAAAAATTTTGAAAAAAGAGTTAGAATATTTTTTGTAATATACAAAGTAAACGCTTACTTATCAAGGAGGGCATTTTATGTCATACAAAACAAGCAATGCAGAAGGTCATGTAGATTTCATCAATACCTATGATTTGGAGCCAATGGCGCAACAAGTTATTCCTAAAGCAGCATTTGGCTATATCGCTAGTGGGGCGGAAGATACTTTCACTTTGCGTGAGAATATCCGCGCCTTTAACCACAAACTCATCGTTCCGCATACTCTTTGTGATGTTGAAAATCCAAGTACAGAGATTGAATTTGCAGGTGAAAAATTGTCTTCACCAATCATCATGGCGCCTGTTGCGGCTCATAAATTGGCAAATGAACAGGGTGAAGTGGCGACTGCGCGTGGTGTGCATGAGTTCGGTTCGCTTTATACAACTAGTTCTTACTCTACTGTCGATCTTCCAGAAATTACGGAAGCCCTTCAAGGGACACCTCATTGGTTCCAATTTTACTTTAGTAAAGATGATGGCATTAACCGCCACATCATGGACCGTGTGAAAGCTGAAGGTTATAAGGCGATTGTCTTGACAGCGGATGCTACTGTAGGGGGCAATCGTGAGGTTGATAAGCGTAATGGTTTTGTCTTCCCAGTTGGCATGCCAATTGTTGAGGAATACCTGCCAGAAGGTGCTGGTAAATCAATGGACTTTGTTTACAAATCAGCTAAACAACGCTTGTCTCCACGTGATGTAGAGTTTATCGCTGAATACTCAGGACTTCCTGTGTATGTCAAAGGACCACAATGCCGTGAGGATGTTGAACGTTCGCTTGCTGCGGGAGCTTCTGGTATCTGGGTAACCAACCATGGTGGTCGCCAAATCGACGGTGGACCAGCTGCCTTTGACTCGCTTCAAGAAGTGGCAGAAGCAGTTGATAAACGTGTGCCAATTGTCTTTGACTCTGGTGTTCGTCGTGGTCAACATGTCTTTAAAGCCTTGGCTTCAGGTGCAGACTTGGTAGCTATTGGTCGCCCTGTTATCTATGGTTTGGCCCTTGGTGGTAGTATCGGTGTACGCCAAGTCTTTGAACACTTGAACGCAGAATTGAAGACAGTCATGCAATTATCTGGAACTCAGACCATTGAAGATGTTAAACATTTCAAACTCCGTCACAACCCATATAACCCAACCTTCCCAGTTGACCCTCGTGACTTAAAATTGTATTGATAAAAAGATTGCCTCCACTGAATGTGGAGGTTTTTCTTCGTCTATAGGAAGAATAAATCGCTATTGAAAACTATATAAATATATTTTTCAGTCAAATATCTTGCTAGGGATTTAATTTTTTGCTATACTGGTGCAGTAATAAATAATAAAGACATTTGGGGTGCTTTAGGCTGAGATGATACCCATTGAACCTGATACAGTTAAGACTGGCGAAGGGAAATGTGAAACGTTTTTTCGTATGTCGAAATGAACGGTCTAATCTTGTAAGCTAAACTCCAGTTCCTATATGTAATTGGAGTTTTTTTTGTTCATTAATGACTGACAGCTTTGAGGCCAATCATTTAGGTAGCTCTGCTTGAACGCCCTTGATTTTCTTTAAAAAGGTCAAGTAAAACTAGGATTTTCTTGGTATGTTGTTGATTACGAACGAGTAAAGAGAGGAAAAGTAAATATGGAAACACAAGACTATGCATTTGAGCCAGGTTTGACTGTTGGAGAATTATTAAAAAGCAGTCAGAAGGATTGGCAGGCTGCAATCAATCATCGTTTTGTTAAGGAACTTTTTGCGGGGACACTTGAGAATAAGGTCTTAAAAGACTACCTAATTCAAGATTATCACTTCTTTGATGCCTTCTTATCCATGTTGGGTGCTTGTGTAGCCCACGCTGACCAGCTTGAATCCAAGCTTCGTTTTGCCAAGCAACTAGGTTTTCTTGAAGCAGACGAAGACGGTTATTTCCAAAAGGCTTTCAAAGAGTTAAAAGTATCTGAGAATGACTATCTGGAAGTGACCTTGCATCCTGTAACAAAAGCCTTTCAGGAGCTTATGTATTCTGCTGTGTCATCATCAGACTATGCCCATCTTTTGGTCATGCTGGTCATTGCAGAAGGTCTCTATTTAGACTGGGGTTCTAAAGATTTGGCTCTACCTGAATCCTATATTCATTCGGAATGGATCAATCTCCACAGAGGTCCTTTCTTTGCAGAGTGGGTTCAATTTCTGGTTGACGAACTTAATCGTGTCGGAAAAGGTAGAGAAGATTTGACAGAACTTCAGGAACGCTGGAATCAAGCAGTTGCTTTGGAATTAGCCTTTTTTGATATTGGTTATGACGCCTAGAGAAGGTTTAGAATATTTACAAATTTGATGAGGTAAATCATTCAATGTAAATGAAAAAAATTTCTTAACGAAAGATAGAGATAAATCGAAATCAGTAGATCGTATAAAGTGAAAAGGAAGGATTTCAATATGACAAGTTTAAAATTATTAAAAGAAAAAGCACCATTAGTCATTTGTATAACCAATGATGTAGTAAAAAATTTCACAGCAAATGGATTAGTAGCACTAGGTGCATCACCAGCCATGAGTGAGTTTCCAGCAGATTTAGAGGACTTATTAAAGTATGCTGGAGGTTTATTAATAAACATAGGCACATTGACAGATGAAAATTGGAAATTATACCAAGCTGCTCTGAAAATTGCTGAAAAATATAATGTACCTGCAGTGTTAGATCCTGTGGCTTGTGGGGCAGGAGAGTATAGAAAAAAAGTAGCAGATGATCTAATCAACAATTATAAACTAGCAGCGATTAGAGGAAATGCTGGAGAGATTGCCTCTTTAGTAGGGATAAATGTGGTATCTAAAGGAGTAGACAGTGCGGGAGTAGATAATATTGATGAAATTGCTCTAGCAGCAAATGAGAAGTTCAATATTCCAATAGTAGTAACAGGTGAAGTGGATGCTATTGCGGTAAATGGAGAAGTGGTAACGATTCATAATGGTAGTGCCATGATGCCAAAAGTTATTGGGACAGGATGTTTATTAGGTGCTGTAGTAGCAAGCTTTATCGGACTAGAAAAAGGTCAAGAATTGAAATCATTAGAAACAGCAATGTTGGTTTACAATATCGCTGGAGAAATGGCAGAAAAACGTCCCAATGGACATCTTCCTGGAACATTTAAAGTTGAATTTATAAATGCCTTATATGAGATTACAGATGAAGATGTAAAGGAATTCAAAAGAGTGAAGTAAAATGTTTCATAAAGAATTACTAAAACTATATTTTATTTGTGGAACGACTACTTGTCAAGGAAAAGATCTATATACGGTCGTTGAGGAAGCCTTAAAAGGTGGTATAACCTTATTTCAATTCCGTGAAAAAGGTGAGGGAGCCCTGAAAGGTATAGAAAAAGTCGAATTAGCAATAAAACTACAGGATCTTTGTAAAAAATATAATGTTCCATTTATCGTTAATGATGATATTGAGTTAGCATTGGAAATAGATGCTGATGGCGTACATGTAGGACAGGATGACCTTGGAGTTGATGAAATTAGAAAATTGATGCCAGATAAAATAATTGGTCTTTCTATAAAAAACAAGGAAGAATTTCAACAATCAAAAGTTGAATATGTAGATTATGTTGGTGTTGGTCCTGTATTTGATACCCAGTCAAAGGATGATGCTGGAGGTGCTATAGGTTATGAAGGTCTTAAATTGATGAGAAAACTACTGCCACAAATGCCCTTAGTTGCAATTGGTGGGATACAGACGCAACATATTAAAGACATTATACAGACCAATATAGATGGTGTTTCAATCATTTCAGCAATATCGTATGCAAAAAATATAGAAAAAACTGTTCGAGAAATGAATGAACAATTTTAACTTTTTTATTCTTGTCTTTTAAGTCAATAGGATTCTCTCACTCGATAAGTTGGGTTATTATCCTTCATAAGTGAATAGGCTGTTTATATGGTTTACTTAGTGATTTTACTACAATAGATTGGCCTAGCTTATTTCTCAGTTCAATTTCTTGAACTGGAAAAAATCGTTTGTTATAATATTTATATAATTAAATAATAAAGACATTTGGGGTGCTTTAGGCTGAGATGATACCCATTGAACCTGATACAGTTAAGACTGGCGAAGGGAAATGTGAAATGGTTTTGTATTTATAGAAACTAACCATCTAATCTTGTAAGCTGAACTCTAATTTCTATCTGTAATTAGAGTTTTTTCTTTTACGAAACTGGATGAAGATGATACAAAGCATTTAGGTAGCTCACCTTGAATGCCCCACTTTTCTTTAAAAAAGGAGTTTTTTTATGTTGAAAAAATGGCAATTAAAAGATGTTATCTTACTTGCTTTCTTGTCTATCTTTTTTGGTGGCGTTTTTGTGGGTTCAGGTTATCTGTTTGATATCCTCACTCTGATTTTAGCCCCTCTTGGCTTGCAGGCCTTTGCCAATGAAATCCTCTTTGGTCTCTGGTGTATGGCTGCGCCCATTGCGGCCATCTTTGTTCCAAGAGTGGGAAGTGCAACGATTGGAGAAGTGCTAGCTGCGCTTGCTGAAGTCCTTTATGGTAGCCAATTCGGTCTAGGTGCCCTTTTGTCTGGCTTGGTTCAAGGTTTGGGAAGTGAACTTGGTTTTATCGTAACCAAGAATCGCTATGAAAGTTGGCTCTCTCTAACTGCCAATAGTATTGGAATTACGCTTGTTAGCTTTGTCTATGAATACATTAAGTTAGGTTACTATGCCTTCTCCCTTCCTTTTGTGCTTTCCTTGCTTGTGGTGCGCTTTATTTCCGTCTTTTTCTTCTGTACTATCTTGGTTCGTGCCATTGTCAAACTCTATCATCAGTTTGCAGCTGGAGGAAAGGCATAGATGGGGCTGGAACTACGAGCGATTCAGTCCCCAATTTTTTCGGAACCGATTGATTTTACTTTTCATGAGCAAGCCTTTACCTTGTTAGTTGGAAGCAGTGGTTCGGGAAAATCTAGTCTCTTTCAAATGATTGCCCAAGTCAGTTCTCTTCCCTATAGCGGTCAAGTCCTGATAAATGGGAGCGAGGTCAGTCAGCTTTCTATCGTCGAACGTGTCCAGACGGTTGGTATTCTTTTTCAAAATCCCAATCATCAATTTACCATGGAGAACTTGTTTGAGGAGCTGGTTTTTACCTTGGAAAATATCGGGCATCCCGTTCAGGAAATTGATTCTAAAATAGCAGAGGTTGTCCAGCAATGTCGCTGCGAGAAGATCTTGCACCGTCCCATCCATCACTTATCAGGTGGGGAAAAGCAAAAGGCTGCTTTGGCTGTTCTCTTTGCTATGAATCCTAGGGTCTATCTCTTGGATGAGCCCTTCGCTTCTATTGACCGCAAGAGTAGAATCGAGATATTGGAGATTCTAAAAGAGTTGGCCTCTAATGGGAAGACAGTTATTTTGTGCGACCATGATTTATCTGACTATGAAGCCTATATCGACCATATGGTGGAGCTAAGAGACGGACAACTAACGAAAATAAATCAAATCCCTGCCTCTGAAATGACACAGGCTGTTTCAAAGGAGATTGCTTCTAGCCCAGGACTATTCCATATGGATAGAACGACTTGTGAGCTGAATCATCGCTCCCTCTTTTCGATTGCGGATTTCACATTCTACCAAGGAATTTCCTGTATCTTGGGTGATAATGGTGTCGGGAAATCAACCCTCTTTCGGTCTATTCTTCAATTTCAAAAGTATAAGGGGCGCATTACCTGGAAGGGGACAGTCCTGAAAAAGAAAAAGAGTTTGTATCGTGACCTGACGGGTGTTGTTCAGGAAGCTGAAAAGCAGTTTATCAGAGCCAATCTGCGAGAAGAACTTCAATTAGATGGACCTGATTCTGAAAGAAATCAGCGAATTTTCCAAGCTTTACGATATTTTGATCTGGAGCAGGCTCTTGATAAGAGTCCCTATCAATTAAGTGGTGGCCAGCAAAAGATTCTTCAGCTCTTGACCATCTTGACTAGCAAGGCTTCTGTGATCTTGCTAGATGAACCTTTTGCAGGCTTGGATGATAGAGCTTGCCATTATTTTTGCCAGTGGATTGTGGAGGAGAGAAATCAAGGAAGAAGTTTTCTGGTCATTAGCCATCGTTTAGATCCCTTGATCTCTGTGGTTGATTATTGGATTGAGATGACTAGTCAGGGACTCAGTCATGTGAAAGAAGTGACTATCACCCAACCACTCACATCTCAGAGTAGCAATGCTCAAAGGGAGGTGAGATAGTATGGTCAAAGTAGCAACCCAGACACCGATTATCAGTCTCTTCTTGCTGATTTTATCCTTGGAAACATCTTTTATTCCTTCGATTGCTCTTAATCTCTCGGTAGTTGCATTTTGTATTCTCTTTATGCTCTATTACCGTCGATTTAAGATGTTGGCTTGGATGATTCTACTTGCCATTTTGCCATCTTTGGCCAACTATTGGGCAGTTCAGTTACATGGAGATGCTTCGCAGGCAGTTATGCTTGGAACGAGGGCCTTTGTGACAGTTTGTATCGGACTTGTCTTTGTTTCCTCTATTTCCCTAAAAGAGCTTCTCTTGTACTTGGCTCAAAAGGGGTTATCACGGTCTTGGGCTTATGCCTTAATTGTGGTATTCAATTCCTTTCCCCTTATTCAGCAAGAAATCAAGTCCCTCAAAGAAGCTTGCCTATTACGTGGTCAAGAACTGCATGTTTGGTCTCCTTTGATTTACAGCAAGGTTCTGATGACAGTCTTTAGGTGGCGCCTTCTTTACCTGAGAGCTATGTCGGCGCATGGATATGACGAACATGCACAGGTGGAGAATAGCTATCGAATCTTTTATATTTCTAAAAAAACAAAATTAATCTACCTGCTTTTCTTTTTATTGCTTCAAACCAGTTTATTTTTATAAAGGAGTTATTATGGAATTTACAGATATTGCGATGGAATTATCCAAGGAAGCTTGGCAGGCCTCCTTTCATCATCCCTTTATTTTACAATTACAAGAGGGAAATTTAGACCCGTCCATTTTCCGCTATTACCTGATTCAGGATGCCTACTATCTGAAGGCTTTCTCAGAAATCTATCACCTTTTGGCTGATAAGACTTCAAACCAAGAGATGAAAAGACTCTTGAAACAAAATGCTCAGAGTCTAGTGGAGGGTGAGTTGTTTATCCGCCAACAATTTTTCAAGGAATTGGAAATCAGCGATCAGGAAATGGAGCAACATCCAATCGCTCCAACCTGCTATCATTATATCTCTCACATTTATCGGCAATTTGAAGAAGCAAATCTAGCCATTGCCTTTGCGAGCTTGCTGCCTTGTCCTTGGCTATATCATGATATAGGCAAATCACTTAATCTTAAACCATCACCAAATCCTCTCTACCAACAATGGATTGAAACTTATATTACGGATGAGTTAGAGCAACAGATCAGAGAGGAAGAGGCTCTGGTCAATCAACTCTATCGAGAAAGTGACGAGACAGACAAGAAAAAAATGCTAGATGCCTTCCACATCAGTGTTCATATGGAAGCTAAGTTTTGGGAAATGGCCTACCAACACCAGACATGGAAAAGCGATTTACAGTCTTTAGAAACAGGAGAAGAATAGAAATATGAGAAAGCACCAATTACAGGTTCACAAATTAACCATTTTATCCATGATGATTGCCCTTGATGTAGTCCTTACGCCTATCTTTCGGATTGAGGGAATGGCACCGATGTCCAGTGTAGTCAATATTCTAGCAGGAATCATGATGGGACCTGTTTATGCCTTGGCTATGGCTACAGTGACAGCCTTTATCCGTATGACGACTCAAGGAATTCCGCCTTTAGCTCTAACAGGAGCGACTTTTGGAGCCCTTCTAGCAGGTCTCTTTTATAAGTATGGTCGAAAATTTTACTTTTCTGCCTTGGGAGAAATTTTGGGAACAGGTATTATTGGTTCTATTGTTTCCTATCCTGTTATGGTACTCTTTACAGGATCGGCCGCTAAGCTTAGCTGGTTTATCTACACTCCTCGATTTTTCGGAGCAACCTTGATTGGTACAGCGATTTCCTTTATTGCCTTTCGATTTTTAATCAAGCAGGAATTCTTTAAAAAAGTTCAGGGATATTTCTTTGATGAAAGGATAGACTGATGCAGGCATTTACAAATCCTTTTCCTATAGGCTATAGTTCCCTCATTCACTGTATTACAAATGAGATTTCTTGTGAGATGCTAGCAAATGGGATTTTGGCTCTGGGATGTAAACCAGTTATGGCAGATGATCCCCGTGAGGTTCTTGATTTTACTAAGCAAAGCCAGGCACTCTTCATCAATTTGGGGCATTTGTCAGCTGAGAAGGAAAAAGCAATCCGTATGGCAGCTTCTTATGCAGATCAAGTTTGTCTCCCAATGGTAGTAGATGCGGTTGGCGTAACGGCTTCATCCATTCGTAAGAGCTTAGTTGAAGACCTTTTAGACTATAGACCTACGGTCCTTAAAGGAAACATGTCAGAAATCCGAAGTCTTGTTGGCTTAAAACACCACGGGGTTGGGGTCGATGCGAGTGCTAAAGATCAAGAAACTGAGGATTTACTTCAAGTTTTGAAAGACTGGTGTCAGACCTATCCAGGTATGTCATTCTTAGTCACAGGCCCCAATGACCTCATCGTTTCAGAAAATCAAGTTGCTATATTGGGAAATGGCTGTGCTGAATTAGACTGGATAACAGGGACAGGAGACTTAGTAGGAGCCTTGACAGCCGTTTTCCTCAGCCAAGGAAAGACTGCCTTTGAAGCTTCTTGTCTAGCGGTCTCTTATCTTAATATCTCTGCTGAGAGAATAGTTGTTCAAGGAATGGGATTGGAAGAATTTCGTTACCAAGTACTCAATCAGCTTTCACTCCTCAAAAGAGATGAAAACTGGCTAGATGCTATCAAAGGAGATGTTTATGAATAGAGAGGCGCTTAGACTGTACCTGGTAACAAATCGCTACCAAGATTCCGTGGAAAGTTTTCTTGAAAAGATTGAGAAGGCTTGCCGTTCAGGGGTTACCATAGTCCAATTACGAGAAAAAAATCTCACAACCAATCAATATTATCAACTGGCAAAGCAAGTCAAGGAAATAACAGATGCCTATCAGGTACCCCTGATAATCGATGATCGCTTGGATGTCTGTCTCGCGGTTGATGCTGCTGGTCTGCATATCGGAGACGATGAGCTACCAGTTTCGGTTGCCAGACAAGTCTTGGGTCCTGACAAAATACTTGGTGTCACAGCTAAAACTGTAAAAAGAGCCATCGAGGCAGAAGAAGGAGGGGCGAATTACTTGGGGACAGGAGCCATTTTCCCGACAACCACCAAGGAAAATGCGCCTATCACCCTGATTTCAACCTTGAAAACAATTTGTCAAAGGGTCGTCATTCCAGTAGTTGCTATCGGAGGCTTGACGTCAGAGAACATTGACCAGCTTGTTGGCACTGGAATAGCTGGAGTAGCAGTCGTACGCGATCTGATGCAGGCAGAAGATATAGAGGCAAAAACGCAAGCCTTTTTGACAAAGTTGGATGACATTATTTTCTAATTAATACTCAATGAAAATCAAAGAGCAAACTAGGAAGCTAGTCGCAGGTTGCTCAAAGCACAGCTTTGAGGTTGCAGATAAAGCTGATGTAGTTTGAAGAAGTATAAAAACTCTCTAATTCCCTTAAAGCGGGAACTAGAGAGTTTTTTTAATCTTTAAAACTTGTATGGTTGACTGGGCCAGAACCATGACCGAGTTGAGGGGCGTCTTGGATGGCTTTCGTGATAAAGGCCTTGGCCTTATCAACTGCCTGATAAAGGCTTTTTCCCTTGGCTAGTTCAGCAGTAATCACTGCAGCAAAGGTACATCCAGTACCATGTGTATGACAGGTTTGAATTCGTGGACTTTCCCAGACAAATTGGTCATCCTTGGTAAAGAGGAAATCCTTGGCACCGCCTTCGAGATGCCCACCTTTAATAACAACAGACTGAGGACCAAATTCTTTTAAAATCAGGCGACCAGCACGCTGCATGTCTTCAGGATCATGGATTGAAAAACCAACAATCTCTTCTGCCTCAGGAAGATTGGGTGTAATAATAGTTGCAAGGGGAAGTAGATTTGTTTTTAGGTAGTCTCTGGCACTGGTATCAATCAGGGTGTCTCCGCTTGTTGCGACCATAACAGGGTCAAGGACGTAGGGACAATCCAGCTTTTTAAGATAGGGCTGGATGATTTCCATAATTTCGGTAGTTGCCAACATCCCAGTTTTTACAGCCTGAGGTGGGATATCCGAAAAGACACTCTCCAATTGGGCTTTCAACATTTGAGGAGAAACGTGCTCGATTAATTGAACGCCTCTGGTATTTTGAGCGACAAGACTGGTCACAACGGCCATTCCATAGACATCTCTAGCTTGGAACGACTTTAAATCAGCCATAATGCCAGCACCACCACTAGGGTCAGTCCCTGCAATGGTCAAAGCAACAGGTAAATAAGTCATCTAAAACCTCCCAACCAACTGAAGTTTGTATTCTCAAGAACAAGCAAGTCTGTTTTAGGAAGGTAATAGAAGACTGCTAGTCCCCATTATCATTTCCACTTCCATCAGCTAGCATTACCTAGATTGAGTCAAAGGGTCTAACAGTCGTTAATCTCAGCTTTACGCACCCCTAGTGGTTGTTTTCTTTTTTCTTTAGTATAGCATATTTTTATAGTTTATATAGTAAGATTTGACTGAAAATCCTTTATCAAATGATTAAAATTCAATTTTTCAAAGAAAAGATTAATTTCATAGTTGACAAATGTAGATTTTAAGAGTATACTGATAATTGTAATTGACAAATGTAGATTTTGGAGGTGTGCTAATGCAGATTTCAGATGCAGAATGGCAGGTCATGAAGATTATTTGGATGCAAGGAGAGCAGACTAGTACGGATTTAATCAGGGTTCTAGCGGAGCGGTTCGACTGGTCCAAGTCAACCATTCAAACTCTTTTGGCTCGTTTGGTTGAGAAAGAGTGTCTGACGAGGAAAAAAGAAGGCAAGTTCTTTGTCTATTCAGCCCTTTTAACTTTGGACCAAAGTCGGGATTTACTTGTCCAAGATATCAAGGACAAGGTTTGTTCCCGTAGGATTAAGAACTTGTTGGCTGATTTGATTGCTGAATGTGATTTTACTCAGGCTGACTTGGAAGACTTGGAAGCTGTGATTTCTGAGAAGAAATCAAGCGCTGTAACAGAAGTAAAATGTAATTGTATGTAAAGGAGACGTCATGTTGAATATTATTGTAACCATTATTTGTATTGCCCTTATCGCGTTTATCTTGTTTTGGTTTTTCAAAAAGCCTGAAAAATCTGGACAAAAGGCCCAGCAAAAAAAGGGCTATCAAGAGATTCGAGTGGAAGTCAAAGGGGGCTATACGCCTGAGTTGATTATTCTTAAGAAATCAGTGCCAGCCCGTATCGTCTTTGACCGTAAGGACCCTTCACCCTGTTTGGATCAGATTGTTTTCCCAGATTTTGGAGTGCATGCGGACTTGCCTATGGGGGAAGAGTATGTAGTGGAAATCACACCTGAACAGGCTGGAGAGTTTGGTTTCTCTTGTGGCATGAATATGATGCACGGTAAGATGATTGTAGAATAGGAGAATGATATGACTGAAATTGTAAAAGCAAGTCTTGAAAATGGTGTTCAAAAAATCCGTATCACGGCAGACAAAGGCTACCATCCAGCCCATATCCAGCTTCAAAAAGGAATTCCCGCTGAAATTATCTTTCATCGTACAACTCCTTCAAACTGTTATAAGGAAATTCTCTTTGAAGAAGAAGGCATCTTGGAACCAATCGGAGTAGATGAGGAAAAGGTGATTCGTTTTACACCTCAAGAGTTGGGTGAGCATGCATTCTCATGTGGTATGAAGATGCAGAAGGGAAGTTATACCGTAGTTGAGAAGACTCGAAAATCTCTATCACTTTTACAGCGTTTTTGGATTACTAGTATCTTTACTGTGCCTCTTGTGATCCTCATGATTGGGATGTCGACAGGAGGAATTAGTCACCAAGTCATGCGTTGGGGCACCTTTTTAGCCACAACACCGATTATGCTAGTAGCAGGTGGTCCTTATATCCAAAGTGCTTGGGCTAGTTTTAAAAAGCACAATGCCAACATGGATACCTTGGTTGCTCTGGGAACCCTAGTGGCCTATTTCTATAGCTTAGTTGCCCTCTTCGCTGGCCTCCCCGTTTACTTTGAAAGTGCTGCATTTATCTTCTTCTTCGTTCTTATGGGAGCCGTTTTTGAGGAGAAAATGCGGAAAAATACTTCCCAAGCTGTGGAGAAATTACTTGACTTGCAGGCTAAAACTGCAGAAGTCTTGCGTGAGGATAACTATGTTCAAGTCCCCTTGGAGCAAGTCAAGGTAGGTGACCTGATTCGAGTGCGTCCCGGTGAAAAGATTGCGGTTGATGGTGTCGTAGTAGAAGGTATCTCTAGTATTGATGAGTCTATGGTGACAGGTGAGAGTCTGCCTGTGGACAAGACAGTTGGAGATACCGTCATTGGTTCAACCATCAATAATAGTGGAACACTTGTTTTTAGAGCAGAAAAAGTTGGTTCAGAGACTGTTTTGGCTCAGATTGTGGATTTTGTGAAGAAAGCTCAGACAAGTCGTGCGCCGATTCAGGACTTGACGGATAAAATTTCAGGGATTTTTGTCCCAGCAGTTGTCATTTTAGGGATTGTGACCTTTTGGGTTTGGTTCGTCTTGCTCAGGGATAGTGTAGTTGTGCTTGGAGCGAGCTTTGTGTCTTCGCTTCTCTATGGAGTAGCAGTTCTGATTATTGCCTGCCCTTGTGCATTGGGACTTGCAACACCGACAGCCCTTATGGTGGGGACAGGTCGCAGTGCTAAGATGGGAGTTCTCCTCAAAAATGGAACGGTTCTACAGGAAATCCAGAAAGTCCAAACTATTGTTTTTGATAAGACAGGAACTTTGACGGAAGGGAAACCTGTGGTCACAGATATCATCGGCGACGAAGTAGAAGTGCTTGGATTGGCAGCTTCCTTGGAAGAAGCTTCTCAACACCCACTGGCTGAAGCCGTTGTGAAACGAGCGAGTGAAGCTGGACTTGAGTTTCACACTGTTGAAAATTTCCAAGCCTTGCACGGAAAAGGTGTCTCAGGGCAAATCAATGGAAAACAAGTCTTGCTTGGAAATGCTAAAATGCTGGATGGCATGGATATTTCTAGCATTTATCAAGAAAAACTAGAAGAACTGGAAAAAGAAGCTAAGACAGTTGTGTTCTTGGCTGTGGACAATGAAATCAAAGGCCTGCTTGCTCTGCAAGATATTCCAAAGGAAAATGCTAAGCTTGCCATCAGTCAGTTGAAAAAACGAGGTCTTAAAACAGTCATGCTGACAGGAGACAATGCTGGTGTGGCGCGTGCTATTGCCGATCAGATCGGAATCGAAGAGGTCATTGCAGGTGTCTTACCAGAAGAAAAAGCCCATGAGATCCATAAACTACAATCAGCTGGAAAAGTAGCCTTTGTTGGTGACGGTATCAATGATGCTCCTGCCCTCAGTGTAGCAGATGTGGGGATTGCTATGGGAGCTGGAACAGATATTGCCATCGAGTCAGCAGATTTGGTGTTGACAACCAATAACCTCCTAGGAGTGGTTCGTGCTTTTGACATGAGTAAGAAAACCTTTCATCGTATTCTGCTCAATCTTTTCTGGGCCTTTATCTACAATGTCGCCGGAATTCCGATTGCAGCAGGAGTCTTTTCAGGTGTTGGACTGGTCCTCAATCCAGAACTAGCTGGTCTAGCTATGGCCTTTAGTTCTGTATCTGTTCTGACTAGTTCACTCTTACTAAACTTTAGTAAAATAGACTAAAAGCGGGCTTGCTCGCTTTTTATACTCTTCGAAAATCTCTTCAAACCACGTCAGCTTTATCTGCAACCTCAAAGCTGTGTTTTGAGCAACCTGCGGCTAGCTTCCTAGTTTGCTCTTTGATTTTCATTGAGTATTATAAAACAGAAACTAAAAACGTTTTCAAACTGTACTGTAATAGAGAATAGAAACTTCTGAGCAGATTCTTAGTAAACTAAAAATAAATGTGATAAATTAGTAGTGTAAAAATTTACTGAAACGTTTTCAAAAACTATATGAAACCTTTTTTAGTAGATTTAAAAATATTTGAAGGAGAGTTATCATTATGACTCAAGGGAAAATTACTGCATCTGCAGCAATGCTTAATGTATTGAAAACATGGGGCGTAGACACTATCTACGGTATCCCATCAGGAACACTCAGCTCATTGATGGATGCTTTGGCTGAAGACAAAGACATCCGCTTCTTGCAAGTTCGCCACGAAGAAACAGGTGCTCTTGCAGCGGTTATGCAAGCTAAATTCGGCGGCTCAATCGGGGTTGCAGTTGGTTCAGGTGGTCCAGGTGCGACTCACTTGATTAACGGTGTTTACGATGCAGCTATGGATAACACTCCATTCCTAGCAATCCTTGGATCACGTCCAGTTAACGAACTCAACATGGATGCTTTCCAAGAATTGAACCAAAACCCAATGTACAACGGTATCGCTGTATACAACAAACGTGTAGCTTACGCTGAGCAATTACCAAAAGTAATCGACGAAGCTTGCCGTGCTGCAGTTTCTAAAAAAGGTCCAGCTGTTGTTGAAATCCCAGTAAACTTCGGTTTCCAAGAAATCGACGAAAACTCATACTATGGATCAGGTTCATACGAGCGTTCATTCATCGCTCCTGCTTTGAACGAAGTTGAAATCGATAAAGCTGTTGAAATCTTGAACAATGCTGAACGTCCAGTTATCTATGCTGGTTACGGTGGTGTGAAAGCTGGTGAAGTGATCACTGAATTGTCACGTAAAATCAAAGCACCAATCATCACAACTGGTAAAAACTTTGAAGCTTTTGAATGGAACTATGAAGGTTTGACAGGTTCTGCTTACCGTGTTGGTTGGAAACCAGCCAACGAAGTGGTTTTTGAAGCAGACACAGTTCTTTTCCTTGGTTCAAACTTCCCATTTGCTGAAGTTTACGAAGCATTCAAGAATACTGAAAAATTCATCCAAGTCGATATCGACCCTTACAAACTTGGTAAACGCCATGCCCTAGATGCTTCAATCCTTGGTGATGCAGGTCAAGCAGCGAAAGCAATCCTTGACAAAGTGAATCCAGTTGAATCTACTCCATGGTGGCGTGCAAACGTTAAGAATAACCAAAACTGGCGTGATTACATGAATAAACTCGAAGGTAAAACTGAGGGTGAATTGCAATTGTATCAAGTTTACAATGCAATCAACAAACATGCTGATCAAGACGCTATCTACTCAATCGACGTAGGTGACACTACTCAAACATCTACTCGTCACCTTCACATGACACCTAAGAACATGTGGCGTACATCTCCACTCTTTGCGACAATGGGTATTGCCCTTCCTGGTGGTATCGCTGCTAAGAAAGACAATCCAGATCGCCAAGTATGGAACATCATGGGAGACGGTGCATTCAACATGTGCTACCCAGACGTTATCACAAACGTTCAATACGACCTTCCAGTTATCAACGTTGTCTTCTCAAATGGTAAATATGCCTTCATCAAGGACAAATATGAAGACACAAACAAACATTTGTTTGGTTGTGACTTCCCTAATGCTGACTATGCGAAAATCGCTGAAGCACAAGGTGCTGTAGGGTTCACTGTAGACCGTATCGAAGACATCGATGCAGTTGTTGCAGAAGCTGTTAAATTGAACAAAGAAGGTAAAACTGTTGTGATCGATGCTCGCATCACTCCACACCGTCCACTTCCAGTAGAAGTACTTGAATTGGATCCAAAACTTCACTCAGAAGAAGCAATCAAAGCCTTCAAGGAAAAATACGAAGCAGAAGAACTCGTACCATTCCGTCTCTTCTTGGAAGAAGAAGGTTTGCAATCACGTGCAATTAAATAATTTCTCTCGTCGAAAATCAAATGTAAAGCTTGTAGACTTTATTCTTCGATTTTCATAGAGCGGAACTTGAAAAGATCGGAGCAATCCGGTCTTTTTCTGGAGGAGAGTAAATGGATTTAAATCAATTAGATATTATCGTTTCAGATGTTCCCCAAGTCTGTGCTGACTTGGAGCGTATTTTAGATAAAAAGTCCGATTATGTTGATGACAGTTTTTCTCAGTTTATGATTGGCAGTCACTGTCTGATGTTGTCCCAAAATCATTTGATTCCTTTGGAAGATTTTCAGTCAGGAATCATTCTTCATATCGAGGTTGAGGATCTAAATCAGAACTACCAACGTTTAAAAGAGATCAGTGTAGAGATTTTACACGGTCCTTGTGAAACGAATTGGGGAACAGAGTCCTTATTAGTTAAAGGCCCTGCTGGTCTAGTGATTGATTTTTATCGTATGAAGTAGGTAATTCTATCATCAAATTTTTTATCTAAACATTCTTGGAGTGAAACTTGAAAAGATCGGAGCAATCCGGTCTTTTTTGTATTTATGCGACTTTCAGTCCGTCTCGCTCCTTTAGGTGCGAGACAAAAAACCACCCGTTTTCACGGATGGTTATGATTTCTACACTTATTGTTTGGCTTCTTGTTTTAATTGTTGCACCTGTTCCTTGTACTGGACAAGCTCCCTGTCTTTTTTATGGATAGTCGCTTCTGCTTCAGCAATGCGGCCTTTCAGCTCTTGGGCCTTGCCATGGTGATAGCTAATACCAATAGCACTACCAGCAATGAACCCGATTACTAGACAAGTAAAAATCACCAAAATCAAGGGAGCAGATAGTTGTGTAAAGACAAGACTGACAGCTACTGTTTGACGATTGAGCAGACCAAAGCAAGTCACAATGACTAATAAGATCAAACCGCCAATTAGATAAGCCTTTTTTTTCAGTGTCAATTCATTAAATTTTTTTAGCATAAGTTCCTTTTTCCTGACTATGTTGATAGAAAACTACACACCATTTAGGTAGTAACAAAAGTGATTATACTAGAAAATTTCGATACTGTCAATAATTTCTAACGGCTTATTTACCATCAATCAATCGAGGTAACTTCTCAAAGTAACTTCCACTCACCTGACCAAAGTGGAAATTAGTCTAAAACGGATTTTTATGGTGGAATTAAGTGTGAGACATTTGAGTTAGAAATGAGGTCTACTATGACAAAACATAAACACCTTACCCTTTCAGACCGTAATGATATCCAATTAGGCTTAGAGCGAGGTGAAACCTTCAAAGCTATCGGACAATCCATTCTAAAAGACCCGACCACTGTTTCCAAAGAAGTCAAACGAA